>CAZAKW010000040.1:0-13869 GCA_964485835.1 uncultured Bacteriovoracaceae bacterium | reverse complement strand
AAATCCAGTTACGACGACGGGAGCATTCGAATCGACTCCGTTCCCATCACCGAGTTGGCCTTTATCGCCTTATCCCCAGCAGACAATGCTGCCGCCTGAGCGAAGCGCACAGGTGTGGGAGTGACCGGCCGAGATTTGGATCGCATCCGTGATTCCCGAGACCACGACGGAGGTAGTCGAATCGGCGGCAAGGTTGTCGCCGAGTTGGCCGGCGGAGCCTTCTCCCCAACATGAAACGCTAGAGTCTGCGAGGAGTGCGCAGGAGTGGCCTTCGCCCGCCGAGACTTGGGTTGCGGTGACGACTCCGGTTACAGGGATGGGGGTGCTTGAGTCGGTGGTGAATCCATGTCCGAGTTGCCCGTACCCGCCGTATCCCCAGCAATTCACGACGCCTGACGCGAGCACGGCGCAGGTGTGAGAGTGGCCGGTTGCGATTTGGGTTGCCGTCGTAATACCCGTGGCCTGGACCGGAGTGGACGAGTCGACACTAAGCCCGTCTCCGGCTTGTCCACTCGAGCCTGCACCCCAGCAGTACACTTCTCCTGTCGAGAGTCTTGCGCAGGTATGGTAAGGGCTCGACGCGATTTGGGTGGCGTTTGTGATCGTATCGACGTCGACGGGCGCGGCTTCGGTGCCGGTTGAAGAATTTCCGAGTTCTCCGTTATCGTTCCATCCCCAGCATTTAATGGAGCCAGTGGGAAGGAGGCCACAGGCGTGACCCTGTCCGACGGTAATATCTGTCACTTCGAGAACGTCCCATTCGAAGGTCGCCGGGTCGGTGCACTCAAGAGTGCCGTCTACTCGGGTGATTAAGGCGTTAAAGTTATCGGTGCGAGCAAAGGCAAGACCGGGCTGCGAGGCGCGTATCGTGGGCTCGAGGTCGTCCGCTTCTACTTTGACTTGTCCAACGATGTTTCCGCCGGCACAATTTGCATCCGCTCCGCGAACGAGAATTACGCGATCTCCGGCTGAAAGGCCGGAGATTTCAAACTCGGGATTGATCGTACTGGCATGGGTACTTAGTCGCGTGAGAGTTGCGAGAGATCGAGGTACCATTTGGTTTGAGGTGACTAGACCTCGAACGAGCAGTCCACACCCACAGAAGGTGTATAAGCTCAAGATTGCCCCTAGGACGCGTAAAGAGCGATTTCCACAAACGTTCCGCATATTGTTATGATTTTATAACTATTTAATGCTATGGGTCAATTCAAACGTTTTACTACTTTTATCAATAGAGAAAGCTTTAAATTCAATGAGTTGGCCATGTTTGAGCCCGAAATCGTACCGCCACAAAACCCAATCACCGTTCTTTTAGGCGACTAAACGAAGTTTTGCCGCCGGTTCATCGACGTGGACGTTTCCTAAGAGTGCGGCTAAATCCTTGGACGCTAAGTGGAGTAAGCAGAAATCCTCGCGTGGAAACGGCTTTCCATCCGCTCGGTCAGCGACCGTGATGACGCCAAGCAACCGCTGGCGGAAGATTAAGGGAATCACGATAAACGATCCCGTTCGGTAGCTCGACGGCGACTCGCGGGTCGCCGTGGTCCCCTGAAAACGGGGATCTTTTGCGATGTCCTCAACCCAAAGGGGGGCGCGGTTTTTTACGCACGTTCCGATCACGCCCGTCTCGGGTAAGACCGTCGATTCAATCCTTCGCTTCGTCTCCGCCGATCCCTGGACGTAAGTCGCTTTAAGAAACCGGACGCCGTCTTTTTCCTCGGCGAGGTAGATCGTCGATCGCGTAGCGCCTAAGAAGGACGTGATCTTTTGCTGGATCGCGTAGATCGTTTCGGGCGAATCGGTGCCCTCGGAAGTGAGGGTGCCGATCGCAAGCAAAAGTTCGTCTTTCTTTTGCTTGTAAGCGATGCGGATACTCTTACTGACGTAATCGATCACGCCGTTAAAAAGAACAAGCAGCGCAAACGCGAACGGGTAGAGGAGGCTTGCGAACCGGATTCGGTCGTGCTGCGACTCGGAGAAGCCCGGGTGCCAGCTTGTCGCCGTTCCTATCAGCGCAAGCACCAGCCCAAATCCAAGTACCAATACGTGGTCGCCGCGGCGAACCGCCGATACCGGGACCTCGCGCGAGCGGCGAACCCATTCGCGAACTTGGCTCGCAAGTAATAGCATCACCCAGCCTATCGTGTAGAGGGTCGCGACCAGGTAGGCGGCGTCGTATCTGGGGACGAACGCTGAAGGGAGAAGGGGCTTGCCGACGAGAAATGCGCTCGTAATGATTCCAAATCCAATCGCGGCGGCGTTGTTTGCGACTTCCGATCGTCGAAGGCCGCGGCTATGGAGGCTGCTTGAAAAGAGAGCGAAACTCGATAACCCGAACGTAAGAACTTTGATCAACCGGTAGGCCGGGTAATCAAGCGCATTGATTACGTAGGAGTTATAAAACGACAAACTGAGCGTCCCTAAAAACAGGAAGAGCGAGAAGTATTGGAACTTCAACTGGTTTCGGCGGATGAATGAGTACCCAAGACCCGCGAACGCGATCACGAGCGAGACCGCTAAAAACACGCTTTGCAAGACGCGGTAGGAAAGTTCGTTGCTCTGGACGATCGCCGACACGTCCGAGAACTCGCCTAAAAACGGAGGCGTTCCGGATAGCGGATAAATTCCAGGCGTCAACGAAAGGCGAGTGTTTGCTTTGATCAATAACGTGTTCGCGGTGTCCTTACGGACGAGCGAAGGATCAAAGCTATAGTGGGCGACGTCCGAGAATCGTTCGGTTCCGCCGATAAACTGGCCGTTTAAATAGGCTCGGTGGGAATCCGAGACGAGTCCGACCAATAAAGAGGGGTGTTTATATTCGGGTGCTCCGCGGAACTCCAGGCGTAAGAGGTAATCTCCGTTTAACTCGTCGCGAATTTCGGGACTCGCCGCCGGGTCGAATTCTTTCCACCCCGTATTCGAATTCGGTTCCTTTGCTAAAGCGTACTGCCAAGCGTCCGGTAGAATATAGCGGGTGAGCTCCGGGGAGGTTACTTGCGTCGAAGGTCTTAAAATCGCCGTCGCGACCCATCCAATCAACGCAATCACGCCGACGACCTGGGCGGTTAGGAGTCGTCCTTCCCAGGCGAAAAAGGAGGAACTGGTTTTTTGCTCGGATAAAAAACGCGCAATCGTTTTCCGAATCGACGTCGTCTCCGTTTCCCAAGGCATGACGATCTGGAAAATCTGGGGCGAAGAGGTGAGGTTCTTGAGTTTTCGTTTGCCAAGACTGCGAAGCGGAAGTTCAAGCTTCCCTTGCATTTGATCCGCGACGGGCTGGGTAATCGCGATCCCGCCGGGGCGGGCTAACGACTCGATCCGAGCCGTCACGTTTACTTCGTTCCCGAAGCGATCCCGCTCCGAGTCCATAATATCGCCCAGATGCGCACCAATCCGGATTTGGAGGCGTCGTTCTTCCGGCAAAGTCAAATTCCGCTCGAACTGAGCGGTTTGGATTTCAATCGCGCACTCCAGCGCCGCGATCACGCTGCTAAATTCGAGTAAGAAACCATCGCCCGTCGTTTTTACTTCCGAACCACCGTAGTTCGGTAAAAGAGCGCGAACCGCGCGGCGGTGCTCCTCGACTAGCTCTAGCGTCGCTTTTTCGTTCCGCTCGGTCAAAGTACTATAGCCGACAATATCGGTGAAAAGCAGAGCGGCAAGTCGGCGAGAGGGCAGGGCTTGTGGCATAGAATTCCTCATCTTTCTGTTCGGCCGATCGGCTCAAATACGTTAGCCTTATCGTCGGAATTCCTTTTACGGGGTGCCAAACCGTCAGAAATTTAGGGCCCGCCACCTCAGGCTAGAGGATTAGCTCGAGATACCTTTTTAGTTTTTTCGTAAGCGCGGGCGTCGGTTTGAATTTCACAATGATTCGCCCTCCGGTGGCCGCGAAGATTTTTCGTGCGCTCTTTGAGATTCCGATCTCGAGATGGTCGGGGAAGATTTTTACTCCGCTACACGCACCGAAAGCGGAGAGGGTCGTCTTCTTATATTGGAACCAGTGGCAGTCTTCGCCGTGCTCCGCGGCCTCGTCATCGAACTCGAAGGGGCGGTGGAAGAGAACGTATTGGTTCGGGGACTCGGCGCTGTCGGCGAGTCCTAGAACGTAGGTTCCGGACTTCCGATCGGTGCGTGCGACGATGTGACGGGCGAAAAATTCGGGCTTTGCTTTGGGCATGATCTTTACTTTGTGGTGGATGGGGCCCGCAGGTAAAGAGACATTTCCGAATTGAGTTAGAAGATCGGTGCAGAACTATCGATAGATCTCGTTCCGTCGGTCCTGGCGTTCCATCTTCCCGGCATCGACTACGGCAGGCGTCCCCGTTCCGGACCAGCGGTAAGTTTGGTGTGCGTGGTTTCGCTTCTTCTCTCCATCGACTTCGGTATCGATGACGGCGTTGTACTTTTCCTTGGCCGCCATAAACGCGAGCCGGAGGATCGTTTCGTCGCGGTCCGCGCAGGCGTCGACCTTTACCGGTTTCTTCGCTTTGCGGATCAAGGGAATTTCTTTTCGCTGAGAGGAAAAGAAAATAAAAACGTCGGTCGCAAGCGCGAGCGTCTCGTCGTACTCGGTCAGTTTCGGTTGCACTTTCTCATCGAAACAGAAACGGCAATAGTTTCGAAACCCAAGCTCTTTCGGAATCTCGGGCATCATTTGGAATGCGCCCGGAGGGGGAGAGAGTACGCATCGTTTGCAGAGGGCGCATTCGCAGAGCTGGCAGTTCGTCGGGGCGTGGGGGGATCGGCACGTTTCGCAAGGTTGGGACATGGCAGGGGCTTACCATCTCCCCAACTGCCGATACACCTCATTCCGCCGAATCGACGAGAGGGCTGTTCACCACAGATTTCGCATAAACGTCACGAGCCACTCTCTGACAGATGCTGTCACAGAGTGGCTCGTCGGATGGTAACCGAGTGTTTTATCGGCGAACAGAAGTCGACGACTTATCGCGCGTAGGAACGTGAAAGAATTGTGATTTTATTTTGGTCGATGCGATCTTGGATCTGCTGCATCGTGAGTTCGGTCGTTTGGTTGAATTCACGCTCAAGGATGATGGAATCGTTTTGCTGATCGATCTTCACGCCTTCCACGCTCTCGTAAGGTTGGCCTTGTGAGTTATTGAGCTCATAGATCGCATTATTGCGTCCGAGCATTACGACGCGTTTTGAAGAAATCGTAGCGAAAAGACGTCCGTTAAAAACTTTGTTTTCGGTGACGTTCCCGGATTGGAAAGTATAGTCGCTAATCGCGCAGGTTTTCACGTCGACCGAAGTCAAACGGTAGTTATTTTCGCCGAAGAAGGCGATGTTCTTGATCCCCGTCGCGATGACCATTTTGCACGAGTCGGATTTCTTCATCACGTTCGAGAACGCGGTCATCCCGGGGCAGGCCGCTTTCACGTTGTCGATGCAGGTTTCGACGTCTGCGGCGAAGGCGGAGTTTAGGGCGACGAAAGCGAAGACTAAGCTAAATAAAGAGGCATTTTTCATTGGGAGATCCTTGCTAGAGCTATGCGCTCGTAATAACTCCGGGCGCTTGCGGAGGCGTCCGGAGAGGTTTGGAATGGATACGCATATAGCTCGGCGCGTTACCGCAGGCAAGGCCTATTTTTAGCTTCTTTTTGGTCTCCAGCCCGTGGCTACTGGATTAGCGCTAAGAGCTCGGACGTGCTTCGCGCCTGCTTAACTGCCGAGAGAATCGGGCGAGGAATTTCGCCCGAGAAATCGCGAACGATGCCGATCCACTGTTTTACTCGGCTGGGGATGAAACCCGAATTGGCGGACTGGGAGTCGGTCAGTGTAGCGTAGCGAGCGATCGCAAGCCTTAGGCGATCGGAGAGTTCCGCGGGGAGATCCGTACGCAGGGCGGGTAGCGCCATCGATGCGCGGATGTCGTGGGCAAGAAAAGGGTTCTTGAGGATGCCCCGACCCACCATAAAATGCATGCAGCCCGTCTGGTCGGTGCAGCGGGCGACGTCTTCGGCCGTAAATAGATCGCCATTGGCGATGACCGGAATCGAAAGCTTCGACCGAACTCGCGCGACCGCGTCCCAGTGCACGCCCGGACGATACCCTTCAAGCTTGGTGCGGGCGTGGATCGTAATCCAGCTAGCGCCCCCGTCTTCGGCGGCGCGGGCGATGGCATCGACTTCGTTTGGATCTTCCCATCCGAGTCGGATCTTCGCCGATACGGGAATCGTCACCGGGAGGGACTTTCGAACCGCGGCTAAGATCTCGGCAATCGCGCACGGAGTTCGGAGAAGGGAAGCGCCGCCCGAGCGACGGAGGACGGTCGGAGCAGGACATCCAAAGTTGATGTCAATCGCGCGCGCGCCGGCGATACAGCCTTCGATCGCGGTTGCGGCCATAAGCTCCGGCGAGTCTCCAAGAATCTGCAGTTGGAGGGGCAAGTTCGCGCGCCCAAAAATCGGTCCGTTTAAATCGGGGATCTCGCGCAGGATTTCTTCGGCCGTAACTACCGCCTGGCCGACGCGCACGAATTCGGAGACCCCGTAATCGAAGCCTCCGAGGTCGGCGATTAGTGCCCGCATCGGTGCGTCCATCACGCCTTGCATGGGCGCTAGGACGAGAGTGGTTTGGTTGGGGTCAAGAAATCCCATAGTCATCCATTATCACGGAATAAGAACTTGTGGTCGCCGAGGTCGGAACGTGTACTCGACAATTCAGTCGGTAAACGTCCATCAGTGACGAAAACGAACCTCACGCGATAGTCTGATTTTTTTCGCCGGCTTGCCAGTGCCGCTATTCGCAAATAGAATTGGGGTATGAAAAAGGAGACTCTTCCTGGTCCCGTCCATCGGCTGCCCTCCGATCTTCGTGCTGGAATCACAGCGTCTGCGAAAGTAAAAGCGGCGTGGGACGACTTGACGCCGCTTGCGCGCAACGAATGGATTTGTTGGGTCACTTCGCCGAAAAAGGCGGAGACTCGGGAGCTGCGGATCGAGCGGACGCGTAAGGATCTTGCGGATGGGAAACGACGCCCTTGTTGTTGGCCCGGGTGTCCCCATCGGCGGCCTAGTGCGAAGAAGTGGTTTAAGTGAATCTCAAGTGTTACGAGCAGATCGCGTCAATTACTTTGACGTGTCGTCACACACTCAATTTAACTTCCAGTCCATTTACTCGGGAAGGCTTTCAATAAGTGAGGCTTCCGAGCGATGGCATTTAAATAGTCCAAGGCAGAAGCGCCCCCGAATTGCATTTAGGCCAGTGATCGGATGAATTTGATCAAGCCATGCGAGGTAATTTGCGGGTTTGAAGAATTTGCCGACCTTTTTTTCGAGGTTCGCCCAGCCTTGGGGGAGTCCACCTTCGACCATTCGTTTTATGGCGAAATCGATATCGATGCGGGATGTAGGTTCCGAACTCAGCCGGGAAGAGACGCGTCCGTATTCGGACCCGGCGAGGCCGAAGCCGAGATCGATCTGAATTTTTCGCGTGATGCTTCCCGGTTTCTTTTCGGCGAGCGTGCGGTCGAACAGGTTCTCTCGCCCAGCAGTGGGCGAGAGCATTTGATAGGCCATTTCCGATAGTGCGGCGGCGCTTGCGGAGCCCGCACCATGTCCATTCTCTATCCCCATGCGAGTGAGATACGCGCTCATCCAGAAGTGGTAGATTTTCCCGTAACTCGCGGTTGCGCTGACTGATTTTGGGAGTGAGTAGAGGATGCCCCTTCCACTGAGCTGTTGGTCTAATACGGGGATCGCGCCTGCAATAATCTCCAGCGCAATTAACAAGCGCCGGGAAGCGTGCGTGTCGGCATAAGGAAAAAGAGCATGAATATTCGCACCGCGAGTAGAGTAGACGGCGAGTATATCCCAGGTCTTTTGCGTCGCGACCTCAAGCGAATCTCCAGCACTCCGGTATCCCTCGAGGAGATCTTGAAAAAGATCTGCATCCTCGGCGAGTTTCCCTCCATTCCGGACCGTCTCCACTCGATCCATCAGTCGGCTAGCCGCCACGGCGACTCCGGCGACGTAGCTTGCGTCATGGATAATGCGGTCCAGAAAGGGAATCGCGGAAAGTGGTGGCTGGGGTGACATGAATTCGAGAATATCTTCGAGTGCTTTTTTGCAATCGACGAAATTCAGCAGATCGAGCCGCGCACAAGCCGCCATTTTCGCGGCCTTCGATTCGGCTAGCGCACTGTTTCCGGAAGAATTTTTATAATATTCACCGCTCGGCTTCGGAAAGGTTTCAAGGCTTTCGAGCGGACCATCCCAGGATGGGGGCGTGGAGTTTAGAATATAGGCTTTGCGCCCTTCTTTGTTAGTGAGCTGGGTCCCGATTTCGCTATCATCGCCGTACCACGTTACGAATAACTCGTCATAACCATGAAGACGCAGTCGGGGGTGAGGGTATTGGGAGAATTTCCATGGATCTCCGACCAAGGACTGGGGACTGTTCTCGACCACGGCGAGCAGCTCGGCCTCGGTTTTTGGGTGGTTAGATATGTCACGGGGGTCTTTTTCATTATAATAGTAGAAGTTTCCAAGCATGCCCGAAGTGATGGATTGGTGGTAGAATTCCCGAAAACCGCTCCGAGTTGTCAAGTTCGGATCTCGAATAGGATCGGGGTCCCCACCGAGTGCCGAAATGGAAAGGCCGATGCAGAGGACTGCGGTTCCAAGAATATTTTTGCGTAGAATCTGTCGATGCCTCATTTCGATCGCCTTCAATTGACGGAGTTAGCAATGGGAATCTTAAGGGTGTAGGTGCCACCACCGCTCGGATTCGTGAACCCCATTTCCTTCAACATACCGACGAGAGAGTTGTTCACCACAGATTGCGCATTGATCTCAACCCATCGGTAGGAGCCTGGATTTGACAAGATCCGATCTTCGAGTCCAAGAAAAATGGCACGAACAAACTTTATGAAACCAAATCGCACACGTTGTGATGGTTGCATCACAGGTTCCCCTTGTTGCACGGCAATCAGGATGTTGATCGTGAGTGTTTCTTCTTTTTGAATGATCCCGCCGCCAATTGAAAACTCGTCATCGGTAAAACCTAGGCGCGCATTGACATTGTTTTCCAATGGCATCGTTGCGATCGCATTTCTGAATTGCCCGAGGGCGCTATGGGATTCTATATTTCCTGTGCGCGCGCCGAGCGGACCGACGAGCATACTTTCTAGTCGAGGGGTGTCTTTATAAAGTTTTGCGAAGACATTTGAGCGCAGGAGGTGACTGCAACCATCAGACGCGACCCCGATTGAAGCCAGCCCTGCTGATAATAATAAGAAAAAAAAGGCGCCGAGGCGAACGGTGTACACGGTCATTCCTAGTCTGATCGGGTCTTGAGCTGGCAATCTTTAAACCTTTAGTGATTTGCCCAAAGTGTACTGATTCGGACCCATTTCCCGCTGACCAAAGGGAGCGAAGAGGGTTTAAAGAACGGTGGGCGGTGGTGTCAGTGCGATGAAATTACTCAGAATTTTAGCAACGCGATTCGGCTTCAACTACGTCAAGCGCGGTTGGACTCCATAATGTTTCGTTCGCCTATGGAACGAGTAACCGCGAAGTCACTCCGACATTTTGGCGCCTGGCCGGTCACCCGAAACAAGAATCTAAAAATGCCTCGACCTGCGAGAATCCGACACCCACCTCACGTGGCAGCTCGCATTCCTCCGCGAGCTTTTCATAGGGGCCGGACCAGCTGCCTGGCGGGAGTAACAGGCTTTTATTGAATGTATGTGTTCCGCGTCTTTCGTAAGTCGCGGCGATCGCGGTGCGGATCCGTTTCGCGTCGAGCGTGTTTCCCGCGAGGAGCAGAACCATATCGAGATGAGATCTTTTACCCGCGAGTTCGTGACGCCTTCGCGCCGTGGCAGAGTATACGCATGGATTTTTTCCGCGAACTGTTGTTCGGGCGAGATCGATGGATATTTCAGCGCGGGGATTCCAGCGAACTCGAGCCATGGACCGCTTTCCAGTTGGCTCGCCGGTTCGATCCAAACATCTCCGACTCCGACGTCGAGCAGGAACTTCTCGAAAGTTCGACCATCCAGCACGGCCTCGACACGGAATCGCGCGCCACCATAGGGCGCGGCTTCGAGATCCATCACGGGCGGTGAGATCGTGAAGCTAAAAAAGTCTCCGAGATCTTTCGCGGCTGTCTCCCGAAGATATTCGAAGATGGCTTCGTTTTGCTCCTGGCTGTCCGACGATAGAAGTTTCGCATCGCGAAGCGCGAGATCGACATCTTTCGTGCCGCGAGCGTTCGACACGCGGAGCTGCATCGCATATCCGCCTTTAAGTAAAAAAGGTGCATTTCGTTTCGAGAAGATCCGGGCGAGTAGACGATCGTATGCCACTTGCCGGGTAAGTCTCTGGACTTCGACAGCCTGCTTCTTCGCCTCGATCTTAAGCCGTTCGCTCAGGGCCGTACGAAGGGCCTCTGCCGTTTTATAAGTTTTCTTGCCCGTCATTGGCGACCTCCCTTCGGCTGGAGATTTTTCATGAATGTACCAATCTCACGCGAGAATAGATTTTTCTCAGGAAGCCCCGAGACCATCGCCCGAAGTTCTGACCTCGTGATGAGTCCGCGGGCCAGTGCCTCGTCGATCGCTTGCTCGATTAGCTCAAAGGATACTTTTCCAGACACGAGGAGGTCCTGGATCGTGCGGGTCGGAGTAGTAACCCGGTACCCGGGACCGGCCTGGGTATCCTTCTTTTCGAGATCAGCGCGATGGAGGACCAGCACCCGAGGTGTCGAGGCGCTTCGTCGAAAAGTTGTTGGAACGGTAAGATGTAGTTTCGACGGATTTGTGTCGGAGAGTTCATGAAAGGAAAGCGCTGTTTCGTGGGAATAGGCCCCTTCGACCTCACCGTCGCGATTTCGGCTCCAGAGGGCATAGACCGCCCGTTGCTGATCTTTCGTATACGGGAAGAGCGCCAGCCGGTAAATCCCCCGTTCCTCTCTAATCCAGTTTCCGTTTTTCACATGGTAGGCGTGATTCGTACGGATAAAGCCCGCCTCTTCGGCTTGCTGGGCCGTAAATAGCCCCTGCTGAGGTTCAGCGAGCTGGAAGAGAGTTTTATTGATGTCTCGAACGGTTTTCATGGATTTGTACAAATAGCTTACATTAAAAGCTCTTTGTGTACTATCGACATTTTGTATAAATAGCTTAAATCCTAAGATATACGTGAAAGGGCACGCCCAATGCGTACCATAGCGCCACTTTCAAGCCCGTATAATTTGGAGGAAAGTGAGACGAGTTTTTTGTCGCCTATGTCTTAAATTCAGGCGTCGACAAGCCCTCCCGACGGGTAGTTCGACTTCTAAAGTGTTGCATTGCACTTCTCGATGCCGTTAATTCGAGGAGTGTCCATGCGGATTCTTTTGATAACGCGGCTTCTTGCGTTTTGGTCGCTTGTCGCAATTTTTTGTTTTCACTGGAGCCGCGCCGAAAATCTCTTTTCCATCTGTCGTTTTCCCCGACATGAAAAGGAGACGGTCTCGCTCGCACTCGATCGCCACTTTCTGAGTATCAAACTTTAGGAGAATGTTTTTCTCGCTTCGTCCTATTCTAGTTGACGAAGCGAGCGAAGCCTTTCCGACTCCCAAGCGAAGCGACGCTAGGTCAATATCACTTACTTTTATATCTTTACTTGTCTTAAGGAGTACGTTGAGAAGTCCTTTCTCCTCGTAGGGACTTATAGGACCGCATTCGCGTTCCCCTTTAGGATCCATGAGTTTTAGATCGACTACGACTTGATTTGTAGGCGCTGGTCCGTCGACGATGCCACTCACATTTCCTTCTAACATTGGAATGTCATCGTAAAAGCCAGGGCAATCTGGAATGGGTTCGTCGTCTTCAGGAGTAGGTGTGCCAACCCTTGTCTCGGTCACTCCCCGAACATAGTATCGAATTGGGCCGGGTGATCTGTAACTTCGCACTACGAATCCAGATTTGCCCGTCCCCGGCGCAATGCTCCCGAGGGCGGTAGACCATCTAAAAGTCGAAGGTGTTTCTGTGTTGCCTTCGTCAAATCTCGAAGACCATTCAGCGCTTGGAGCAAGAAAGCTGTAGGGAACCTCGGCTAATTTTAATATGAGACTGCCTATTGGCACTCCAGCAGAACCGCCATTCGCGACTTTATAGTTGTAAGTATAAAGACTAGTTTTTTTGTCATACTCTACCTTAACGGAAATATTCGGAGAGACGTTTGTCGGAGGAATCGGGCACTCGGCGGCTTGCGCAATTGATGTCACAGTTCCGACTATCAAGATGCCTAGAATACAGTTTGATTTTCTCATAACTCAGTCTTCTCTCATTTTATGAATTAGCTGCTGACGTGCCAATGATCGCCTTCGCGTACTGGGGGGGGATAGGTCAGCCACTCAAATCGACGAAGGGGCCTAGATCACAAGTTCAGTTCCCTTTTCGCATCTTCTGTAATTTTCGCACAAAGTTCGTCAACCCTGGATTGAACTCGTCCAGCTAACATCTCAAAATGCACAGCCAGTCTTAGAGTCGTAGCAAAATCTGTAGCAGTCAGTGATCTCCCAAGGTTACATATACCTTTAAGTTTCGTCGGATTCTGCTCGTTGTCCACGAGTAAGCATACTTTCGTATCTCTAAAGGGAGTAGTGCCAGCATGGGCGACAAGCTGATTGCGCAGGTGCATGATTTGGTTATGGGTCGTTTCTTCTTTGGTCCCACTTAGAATCCATGGACTGCGTTTAGTGAGTTTTATTTTTCTGCGATCGGCCTGAGTGAAACACCGTCCGTAATTGATTGCCGCATGAGAAAATAATGCTTCTAGAATTACATCATCGTTAGTGCCGAGAAAATGAATGCGTTTGAGCGCCGCTATGCCACGCTTCAAGTCGTCGAGTATCTCCGTGTAGCCAGCTACCGATTTTGCTGATTGAGGAAAGAGAGTGGCGGCATCAATGAAAGGGGTGAGTTCGCCATCAAAGTCTCGTATCGGATACGAAGGAGGCTCGTTGATGTCGCTCGACACCTGTTTATGGATTCTTTTAATATTCGGAAACAGTTCGTGCCGCTGATTGTTTTCCACTGCCAATACTCCGTCACACGTAGGACTCGAAGGGCCGCGTTTTCTCTAAGCCCCTGATATTACACAAACACCACGGAACCATGAATGCAAGAGGGGTCTAAGTCACCAGTCGCAGGTGCTTTTTTCTCGATTGCGTTTCAGTAGATCCAACTCGCGCTGCCAGACGCTCAAGTGGAGTCTGATAATTCGGTCCGCCGATGAGAGTCGATCCAAGTCGAGTGGACATGGCCAAGGTATCATCTAGCTGGATTCTTCCAAGATGGTCTTCACAAGCGAGTTCTTTAAGAAACTGAGTCATGACGCCGATTGTTGAGCGATCATTGGTCTTGGTGAATTGAACTTCGTTTCCAATATTTAGAGCCAGCTCGGGATAGCCAAGCCGCTTCAAGTACTGGGGTAGTTCTTCGCGGAATCGATCCACGAGGGTCCGGTATGGAGCCGCTTTCAGGACCAGAGGAAGAAACGTCGCCGGATTCACGAAAATGGCTAGATCTGTGCGCTCGAACTTGAAGTCGTTGCAGTACCACTCGTTGAACGAGTTCGGCGCGAGAGAGGTGGAGTCGGGACCAACCGGAGTGACTTGGAGTTTCTTCGCCAGTGATTTGGTTGGGCGGATGAGAAGCATGCGAGTGTATTGCTACTTTAGGTCCCAGTGGCAAACGCGATAGATTTTCTCATCGCCCGCGCCTTCGGTTGGAAAAACATGGAGTATCCTCGACCTTCTCCATCCAGAAGGCGTGTGATGCCACCCGACTCCTTCGTCGTGCCAAACGTTCATTTGCGTGTCTCGAACCGTAGTCATGGTCACTTGGCCGGAACT
>CAZAKW010000039.1:2791-14045 GCA_964485835.1 uncultured Bacteriovoracaceae bacterium | reverse complement strand
CTTAAACGCGAAATTCCGGTATGTTTCCGAGACACCTCCGACGCCCCGGCCGTTGAAGCAAAGCCGCTCAATTACCCCGTCTCCAAACTCAACCGATTTAAAATTGAACGTGGAAGACCGCTCGAACTTCTTTTCGAACCAAACCCGGCGCTGCTCGCAAAGTATCCGGACCTCCATATCCGGTGGGTCGCGCCTCGGGAAGATCCAAGCCCAAATTTCCGGATCACTTCGGACAGCGCCAGTCCCCGTCTCTACCGAGTCGAAGCCTTAGGCTCCGCGATCGAAAAAACCGCCGCCGAGTTTTATTCGGGCAGCACGTTAATCGGTCGACGCTGGTTTTATTTTACCGACGCCCCCGAACCAGCACCCAACTAAAGCAGCGGCGTCTCGTCCACCGTCCGCGCCTGGGCAAGATTCCGCTCCGCCGTCTTCCCTGATTTCTTTTTTTCCGTACCCTTGGTCTGCTTCATCCCCGGAAGGGATTTCTGCGTCGAAACGGAAGCTTCTTTCGAAGCGCGAATAAACGCCGAAAAAAGCGGATGCGGGAACATCGGTTTGGAAAGGAATTCGGGATGGAACTGACACCCTAAAAACCAAGGGTGGTCTGGGAGTTCCACCATCTCGACCAGCTCCTCGCCCGTCGCCGAGTTCACGTTTTTCCCGGAAATCAGAAGGCCTTTCGCCGCGACTTCATCACGAAACTGGTTGGAAACCTCAAACCGGTGGCGATGCCGTTCGGAGATTTTTTCCTTCCCGTAAGCCGTAAAAGCCTTGGTCGGTTTGCCGTTGTATTTCGGAGTGACCACGCACTCGTAAGCGCCTAATCGCATCGTGCCGCCGAGGTCCGTCACGCCCTTCTGCGACTCCATCAAATCGATCACGTTCGTTTTACCTTCGGGGCGAAACTCCGCGGAATTAGCGTCTTTCAAACCACAGACGTTCCGCGCGTATTCGACGGTTGCCAGTTGCATCCCCAAGCAAATTCCGAAAAACGGAACGCCTTCGGTCCGCGCGAACTCGATTGCGCGAATTTTGCCCTCGACCCCGCGTTCGCCGAATCCGCCGGGAACCAAAATCCCGTCGATCAACCGCAGGGATTCCAAATTACCCTGCTCGATTTCTTCCGCGTCGATATAAACCATCTCGACTTTCGCGTCGTTCGCGACGCCGCCGTGAATGAGCGCTTCCGAGAGGGACTTATAGCTCTCGCGCCAGTCGGTGTACTTTCCGACGATCCCGATCCGAACCAAACCTTTCGGCTGGGTGACCTTTTCGACCATCGAGCGCCACTGGGTTAAATCCGGCACCGACGCCCAGATCCCAAGCCGCTCCGCGATTTTTTCGTCGAGTTTTTCTTCGTGAAATCGAAGTGGGACTTCATAGATCGAATTGACGTCAACCGAACTGAATACATGCGAGGACGGCAAATTACAGAACAATCCGATTTTCTCTTTCGCCTCTTGCGGAATCTTCCGGTCCGCGCGGCAAAGGAGGATATCGGGTTGGATTCCGATCTCGCGAAGTTCCTTGACCGAATGCTGCGTAGGCTTGGTTTTTAACTCTCCAGCCGCGGCGATGTAAGGGACCAACGTCAAGTGGACGAACAAAACGTTCTCCGGCCCGTATTCGACCTTCATCTGGCGAATCGCTTCCAAGAAAGGCAATCCTTCGATGTCCCCCACCGTCCCGCCGACTTCCACGATCGCAAGATCTGCGTCTTCGGCTGCGGCTAAGATATGGCGCTTAATTTCGTCGGTGATGTGCGGAATCACTTGCACGGTTTTACCCAAATATCCGCCCGCGCGCTCGCGGCGGATCACGGTGTCGTAAATCCGGCCGGTCGTAAAACTGTTTTTCCGAGAGAAGACCGCGTTCGAAACGAAGCGCGAATAATGGCCCAGATCCAAATCGGTCTCCGCTCCGTCGTCGAGCACGAAAACTTCGCCGTGCTGAAAAGGCGACATCGTACCCGGATCCACGTTCAAATACGGATCCATCTTCGCCATGGTCACCTTGATGCCCCGCTGCTCCATCAGCATGCCGATCGAAGCCGCCGCGATTCCTTTCCCGATACTGGAAAGAACTCCACCGGTCACAAAGATGAATTTTTTTTGTTTTGCCACGATTGCTGCTCCCTTAAGGCTTTAAAAGCTTCCGAACTTTTTCCAACTCGTCGGACGTATCCACGCCGATCGAAAGAAAGTTCACTTCTTTGATTCCGATCGCGATCCCGTCTTCCATCGCCCGCAATTGCTCGAGCATCTCGCCCTTTTCAAGCGCGCTCTGGGGCAAGGACCGAATCCGAAACAGGCATTCTTTCGTGTAGGTATAAAGCCCAACATGCCTACGACACGCGAAAGTTCCACCCGCCGCCGGAGCAGAGCCTCGAGAATAAGGAATCGGATAGCGCGAAAAATAAAGCGCGCGATCGTGTCGATCGGCCAGAACCTTTACGACGGCCACATTACCGAGATCCGCCGGATCCGTCATCGGCGTCATCACCGTTCCCATACGAAATCGACCCGACGTAATCAGCCCGACGGCTTGAGTGATGGCTTCGGTTTCCATAAGGGGTTCGTCACCCTGAATATTCACGTAAACATCCGCATCGATCGTCTCGGCGACCGCGGCCACACGATCCGTTCCCGACGCAAGCTCAGGGCTAGTCATCACGACTTCTCCGCCGAATCCGCGAACGACGTCCGCAATTCGTTCGTCGTCCGTAGCGACCACCACTCGGTCAACAGCCTGCGAGGCCTTCGCGCGTTCGTAAACCCACTGGACCATGGGTTTACCGTGAATATCGGCGAGAGGTTTGGCAGGAAGCCGGACCGATGCGTATCGAGAGGGGATCACCGCAAGAACTTTCACGAAGGAACCTTCATGGAAATCCAAGTTACTCGAATCGGAGGCATGCCTCAATCAAGATCCCGGACGATCGACGATTAGCTTGGAATAACGCTTTGCGTAGCGCCATCTGAAACAGGGCGGCGTAGAGAAATTTCCCGACTCCCCGCCTAGACGGCTAGACCGTGATCTCCATCTCGGGCTTCCAAACCCCTTTCCACTCTTTCAGACGAACCAGAGGTTTTACCCGAACGGCTTCGTCGCGGGTCATAGGATACTCGATATACGCATACGTTAGCCGCGTCTTGGTTCCGTACTCGGATAAGTGGAGATTCGTGACTTCGTTCCACGTGCCTTCGTTGAAGTATTCTTTTCCTTCCCGGTACTGGCGGTAAGCGAGCACGTGGGTGTGCCCGAAAATCACGACGTTTACGTCCGGGTTGTCGTCGAGAATCTTAAACGCGATCTTATCGAAAGACGGATAAAGCACGATCTCCCGCCAAATATGCCAGGGCAACCGCACGCCCTTTTTAATCTGGTACCGGGTCTTGAAAATCAACGACTCAAGCGTGAATAAGACCGTGCGAATCCCGGCCTTAATCGACCACCAAAAATCGTGGATGATGCTCCAAACCATAAAATCGCCGAACGGGCGAACCTTGTCGAGGTGGGCGCGCTCTTGCTTGAGTTTAGGCAAGAACACCGCGACGAACAACGAGCCCCAAGGAAGATCCAAGACCGGTTCGGGAACCCCACGCGCGATGAACGGTCGTTGGAGATTGAGTTTGGCGAATCGTTCGTATTGCTGTCCGTGCTCGATCCACACCCCGTCGAAAAGATAATTCGAAGGATAAAAATTCACGTCACCGCCAAGGGCTTCGGCAAAGACTCGCTGGGCGCCGACGAACATCATCCCCACGTCGTGATTTCCGATCACGTAAGAAACGGAATGGCCCGGCGTCGAGCACCACCGCCGTAATGCCATGAAAAATTCTGGGTGGCCTTTGATGATTTTCCGTACGGCGAAAATCTGGGAACGTTCGGTGAATAAGTGGGTGTGCACACCGTAATAATCGATCTGGAGAAGATTCAAGACGTCTCCGTTAAGAATCAACTCGACGTCCGCGTCCACGTAATCACCCGTGCGGTGGTAAGCGAGAAATTCCGCGAATTCACGGTCGTAAATGAAGTCCTCGAGAATGTTCTGGGTGCC
Organism: uncultured Bacteriovoracaceae bacterium; assembly: GCA_964485835.1. Classification (GTDB taxonomy): domain Bacteria; phylum Bdellovibrionota; class UBA1018; order UBA1018; family UBA1018; genus JACMQW01. The sequence goes on along the minus strand of CAZAKW010000039.1, from coordinate 9,985 downwards.
GTCGCGGAAATACCGGCCTTTACCGAGATGGAAATCCGAAACGACCAATTTATATCGACGGCGCGGGGCCGCGGGCGCTTCGCGTTCGGGCGCCCGCTCAGGCATGATGCTCGTCCTTGCGTGCCTGGGCGATGTAGACGCAATTGCGGCTCTCTTTTTTCGCCGTGTACATCGCGTGATCGGCTTGTTCGATGATCGCGTCTTTGGAATCGGCGTGATCCGGGAATACGGCGACGCCAATGGAAACGGTTACCTTCAACTCGAGACCTTCGTCCTTAAGAAACGAAAATCCCTCAATCGACTTACGGATTCGCTCCGCGACGACCTTCCCCATTGCAAGGTCGCACGGAGTGAGGATTGCGACGAATTCGTCCCCCCCGTAGCGTACAATCGCGTCGGAATCGCGAACGTACGCTTTTAGTTTTTGACCGAGTTCGGAAAGGAGCTTTGAGCCGTGCACGTGTCCGTGGGCGTCGTTCACGAGCTTGAATTTATCCGCGTCGATAAAGAGAACGACGAAAGAACTCCCGGTATTCTTGGACTTCTCGACTTCTCGATCGAGAACCGTCGAAAGGTAGCGCGTATTGTGCAGGCCCGTCACGTCGTCGACGTAAGCCATCTCCTGCACGTCGCGGTAGCGAACGATGTTTTGTCCGGTCACGTCGATTTGGGCCCGCAGGATTTTCAAACGCCCTTCGAACTCGGCGTAAGGTTCCGGGCGCTTGGGCGATACCGCCAAAAAATAAAATTTCTGATCCGCGACGCAGTTAAATTGGAAAGCGAACACCGCCGGCGTCATCGCCGTGCGTTCGACGAACGTCGAGGAGTGGGCGGGATCCAAAGCTCCCGGAAGCTTAAGTGTCTTCGCCGCGATTTCGAAAAGCTCCCGCATCCCGTTTTCGCCCGATTGGTCGGCGTCCTCGATTTTCATTTCGCCGTTCACGTCGAACGAGACGACGCACGATTGGGAACAACGCAGCTCGCGCGAAAGATAACTCCGTACAACCGAAAATACGCGTTGCTCCTCGATCGAAGCGGAAATCATCTGACAGCTATTGACGAGGTTAAGGTAACGCGAATAAACGCCGTCTTCCTCGAAAAGCGTCTTTCGGTCGATCCCGCGTCGGACGGCGAGTCGAAACGTATCCAGGTGGATCGGTTTCTTGAGATAGTCTTCCGCCCCGTTCCGGATCATGTTCACGGCCTCTTCGATAGTCGCATGCTCGGAGACGACGATGACCGAGGACTCGGGATGGAGACGCTTGATCCGTTCGACCAGCGTCGAAGGATTCGGCAAATCGATCACCACCAGGTGATAGCGAACCCGGCTGATCCAATTCACCGCGTTTTCCGCACGGCTCATCACGTCGATGTGGCACTCGACCATATCGCGGATCAATGTCGCGTAGACTTCCGTTTGTTTCGTGTCCTTGCCGAGAAGGAGAACGTTAAATTGCATGGCAGTCGATGGCCCTTATGCTACCGTCGTTCGATCGTTTACTGCTCCGCCCACCAACATCGCCTCTTCTTCGGGCGACAACAACCCACCGGCGACCCGAACGATTTGGGCCGCTTTTGCAAGCTTATCTCGCAGAGCTTGCCCGAGTCCACGTTCACGTTCCAATTGCTCCTGCAGGAGGTCCGTATTGAATTCCATCAAATCAAGTTTACGTTTGAGCTCGATGATTTTCTGTTCGCGGGATCCGAGCAAAGCTTCGGAATCCTTTTTCATGATCTCCAGCCGGTTCTCCAGCTCCTTCTCGCGCGTACGGATCTTTCGGATGTCGCTGCGCACTCGTTCTTTCAATCTTTCCGTCGCGTCCGTCGCGTCTTTCACTTGGAGTTCCATCACGCGGATTTTTTCCGTCCGGCGTTTCATCTCAAACTTGAGTTCGTCGATTTCCTTTTGAGCAAGCTCAAGCGCCACGGCTTTTTCGTGATCGAATCCGCTGATCCGACGGTCCTGTTCCTGGGCGAGATGGGCGAACTCGGAGGTCACCCCTTTTTCATGGCGAAGCTGGGTCTCAAGGCTTCCGATTTGCTCGCGCGCCTGCCGAAGCTGCGCGGAAAGCGCGGTCACGTCTTGTTCACGGAGGTAGAGATATTTTTTGAGCGTTTCGACGTCCGGAGCGGTCGCGGCTCCACCGGGAACGACGGCGTCGTCCATCGGCTCACGATAGGCCAGCGGATTGGAAAAACCTTCGCGACCGAGATAGGGCATGGTCGCCAGCGATTCCGCATCCACGTCTTCGGGGCCCGAAATCGGGGCCGGCGCGGTCATCGCAACGCGGGTGGGTTGTTCGTCCGGTGATAAACCTTTGATTTCCAGATCCGAGGACTCGTTTAAAGTTTCCGAATTTAGCGCTCCGAAATCCTCTCCCGCGATCTGCGTCGCTTCGATCGGGGTAGCGACGATTTCGGATACGATTTGGGTCGCGCCTTCCATGGGTTCGATTCGAAGCTCTTTGGTGCCGTTCGTACCCGAATCACGATCCGGTTGAGGCGTCGAACCGCCCGTATAATGCTCGTGCGAAGGGGCATCGAGATTGAAGGCGGCTTCCAGATTCGGAAGCTCTTCGCTCAACTCCGCGGCGCTGATCCCGTAGACCGTAGCGGCGTCCTCGACTTGAATGACGCCGGCGACAGGCGCGATCGCAAGCCCCGCTGCGGTATGAAGAGTAGCGTCTCCTACTACCGTAGAATCTTCGGCAATCGGGCGTGCCTCGCTAGGGCTGACGATTTCAAGGCGCGTCGGCCCATCCGGCGCTCCGGCCGCGATGGGTAGTCCCGCTCCGGCGAGGGCCAGCCCAAGGTCTTCCATCCGAGTGTGATCTTCGAGATCCCCGGCCTGCACAAGCGCGGAAAGTTCGTCCGAGACGTTATACCCCTGCCCGTGAGAAAGCGCGGTACCCAGGATCTCGTCAACGACGTGAATGAAATCTTTTTCTTCGACCGGCATGCGGAGATAGGCGTTCGCACCCATAGCCGTGGATTGGTGGTCGATGCACTGCTGCTCGCTCCACCGGGAGGTCGTGAGGATCACCGGGGTACGAGCAAACCTCGGATTCGTTTTTAGAATCTCGTTCATCCGAAGGCCGTCGTCGTCGTGTCCCACGAAAAGCGTGACGCTCGCGGCGTGGAGCCGAAAAACGAGTTCGCACTCGCGTAAATCCGAGCAAACGATCGCCGCCACTCCCAGGTTGCGCAGGGTGGATAGGATCGGTGCCTCGTGCAAGTGATGATTCAAAAAGAGAATCTTCATCATCCATCGTATCGGCGGGAAACCGGGCGAAGTTGACACTGATTGATGAGAAAGTTAGCCTCGGATCGAATGAGTCGCCTATGAGTGATCGCTTGACGCTCGTGGTCTTTAAAGACCACCTTTCTTCCCGAACCCTCACCGTGCGGCTCGCCTGGCTGCGGGCTTTCGCCCTCGCCCTTTTAAGCGTCATCGGATTGGCGATCATCGCCGCCGCGCTCTTCTTCAATGCCTATCGGAAGACTCTCTCTTCTAGTGGAGTCGCTACCGGCATACGCGTGGAAGAACTCGAAAAAGATCTCGCCGAGACGCGGCTTGCCTACGAAAGCGTCAAACAACAGGCATTGAATCAAGCAGGAGACAACGGTCTCGCCGGGGCCCAGTATTCGTTTAGTCTTTTACCCGCGGAGTCCGTGCTTGAACCTACGCCTTCGCGCGAGTCCCTGCCTTTCCGCTTAGAAAAAATGAAGGCCGAATGGAAAGGCCAGCGGCTTCAGATTCGCAGCGCTATCGAGTATTTCCGAGACGACGGAGGAAACCAACAAGGCCACTTCATCATCCTGACCCGAGGGGGAGACTCCCTGGCCGTCTATCCGGACGGTGCCTTTACCTCCGCTCCGGCGCCGGTGCTGATCCGGCCGGAAGGCGGCGAATTCTTCTCCGTAAGTCGCTACCGGGAAATCAAAGGCGATCTGGGTCCCTTTGCCCGACGGAACGACGTCACCTCCGTGGAAATCTTCATTTTCGATCCGCGAAAACGACTGATCTTCCATGAGCGGACCCCGCTTGAGAGCCTATCGGCGAAAGCCGAACCGGCCCCTTCCCAAAGCCTACCGCGAAAAGTCGTCACGCCGACACCGCCCGCGGAGACGGCTCCATCCCCCGAGGCGGCTCTTTCACCGGCTGCGGAACCCTCTCCAAACGAGGCTTCCCCCGCCCCTATTGACGGAACCTTATGAGAAAAGCCGACTTAGTCCACGAAACGGAAGTGACGGTCATCGGCGAAGGATTGAAGCTGGAGGGAGACCTCGATCTCACCGGCGTCGTTCGTGTTTACGGAAAACTTTCAGGCACGATTCGCGCGGCCGCCGACTCCTCGCTGATCTTAATGGAAAGCGCAGTCGTGGAAGGAAATCTCGATGTCGATACGCTGGTCGTCGCGGGATTTGTTCGCGGAGAGATCCGCGCCCGCAAACGCGTTTCGATCGAAGGGACTGGCCGGGTCGTCGGCAATATCGAGACCCAATCCATCTCGATCGACTTCGGTGCGTACCTGGAAGGGGAAACAAAAATGATCAAGACCAAGGACCGCGGATAAGATCCGCGGCCGCGTCTAGGATTTAGAGCAGGGATTTCGCCGGGATGCGGCGGAACTTCCGAAACCCTTTGTCACGCAAACTCGCCTCGATCATCTTGGCGTCCCCGACGACCACGATCACCACCCGGTCGAGCCGGATCGCTTCGTCGAAGGCCCGAGCCACCTCGATTTTTTCCACCCGGGAAACCTTCGGCATGAAGCCGTTCAAAAAATCATCACCAAGGTCAAACGTATAACCGGTCAACCATCGATTTGCGACCGCCGCTAATGTGGATAACGAGAGGGGAAAACCCCCGACGAGATATTCTTTGGCCGTCTCTACTTCCTCGGCGGTGACATCCGCGGCTTTCAAAAGCCGGAGCTGGCGGATGGTTTCCTCAAGCAACCGCCCGGTATTCAGCGCAGCCGTGGCAGAAGCGACCGTGAGAAAAGCGGCATCCCTAAAGTAAGTCACGGACGATTGGATGCCGTAAGCCAGTCCGAGTCGATCCCGCACGACCAAATTCAGCCGACTATTGAAGTATTCTCCGAGTAAAGCGTTTCCGACGGCCAACGCATACCGGGACGAGGAGCGAATGCCGGGCGTGCGAAAACCGAGTCGCACTTGGGCCTGGGGCAGCCCGGGGCTATCGATCACGAGAATCTCGCGCCCGAGAAGATCGGTTCCCGAACGATTCGCCACGGATAATTTCGGATCCCGAAAAACCACGTCTCGTTTTACCGGACGACTCCCCTTCCAACTTCCGAAGTGGGCCAGGATTTTCTCGCGATAGGCCTTACGGTCGACCTTGCCGACGACCATCAAAATCGAATTCGCCGGCGTGAAGTGGGTTCCATGGAATCGACGCACGTCTTCAAGTCGAAGCGTGCGTAAGCTGCGAAGCCCAAGCAAGCTCCCCCGCGCGTACGGGGTACCGCTGAGAATCGCCCGGCCAAACGCGAACGCAGAAATCGATTCGGCGTTATCGGTGAGGTGGCGCCAACTATCGGCGATCTTGGCCTTTTCCCTCGAAAACTCCTGAGGAGCGAAGTTGGGTTTCAACGCCATCCAGGACAGGATTTCCAGCAACTGTTCGGCGTCTTGGGAAAGTCCATGCATACCGAGGGTCGTGGATTCTTCGTCCGCGGAGGCAAAGCCCGAAGCCCCAAGACTCTCCACCCGTCGCGCGATTTCGGCCGGATCTAGTCCGTTTGAACCCCGTTCAAGCATCCGTGCCAGAACTTCCGCGGCGCCTGATTTTCCACGTAGGTCGTGACGGGTGCCGGATTCCACCAGAAGCGCAACGTCCAGAATCGGGAGTTTCTGATCGACATACCATACGACGCGCAGACCGTTCTCAAGCGTCTCGATCTCCGGTGTCGGTAAACGAAACCGCGCGATCTCGGGTGCGACCGTGGCCGTAGCCGTTCCCGAGGCCAAGAGCATCCCGACGACGGCCACGAAACCGCGTAAACTCATAACGTTTCCTCCCGAGTTCCGGGCACCAATTGGACGACGTTTTTGCGCGTCGGCTGCAAGTATCGACGAGCCACGCGAATGACGTCCGCGTTGGTCACTCTGGCGTATTTCGCGAGATCTTCCTTAAAACGCATCGGATCCCCGAAGATCGCGTCCACCGTACCGATCAAATTCGCCAAACCCTGGGCCGTGCGTACGCTATCGACGGTTTGCACCGTGAGTTGGCGTACGGCCGTTTTGATTTCGGCGTCGGTCACTCCCGACGCTTGGACCTGCCCAAGGAGCTTTTCAAGCTCGCGTTCGAACTCGTTCGCCGAGCGATCGCTTTTCATCGTGGCGCTTGCCATGAATAGACCCGGATAAAGAGGCGTATAATTGACCCCGCCCACGGCTAGTGCGATATCGAGTTCCTCGACCATCCGTCGGTGGGCACGAGACGCGTTTCCCGAGAAGAGAATATTTGAAAGCACGTCCAATGCGTAGGTGTCTTCCTGGGATGCGCTGGTCGAAGGATAAGCCACCGTGACTTTCTCGGACGCGACCTGATCCCGAATCGTCACTCTTCGAGCCTCGCGTTGCTCAGGCTCGGGCGCGAGTTTCCTCGCGGGTGGGGCGCGGCTTGGAATCGGGCCGTATGCTTTTTCTATTTGCGCGAAAACTTCCGAGGTTTTCACGTCCCCGACGATGACCACCGTCATATTCGCCGGCTGGTAATGCCTCTCGAAGAATGCGCGAAGGTCCTCAAGCTCCATCCTCCGCAGATCCTCTTCGTAACCGATCACCGGCCATCGGTAAGGATGCGAACGATAGACTAAAGCCCAGATCGCTTCCTGCATCCGCCCTTCCGGGGAATTGTCCGTGCGCAAACGCCGTTCTTCGAAAACGACGTTTCGTTCCGTGAAAAGCGCTTCTGCGTCGATCTTGAGATGCGCGAGCCGGTCCGATTCAAGTTCGATAGCGACGGGTAGAAGATTGGAGACGAATGTTTGATGGAAAACGGTATAGTCGCGGGTCGTGAAAGCGTTCACATCGGCGCCTTTCGCCTCGAGCCGATTGAAAAATGCCCGCGGCCCGAATCGCTCCGAGTCTTTGAACATCAGATGCTCAAAGAGATGCGCCATCCCCGTCAGGCCGAACGTCTCGTCGACGGATCCGACG
>CAZAKW010000039.1:253-2781 GCA_964485835.1 uncultured Bacteriovoracaceae bacterium | reverse complement strand
GGCGAGCTGATCCGCCGCGAGGTAAGGTTTGATAAGCGACCAACGGCACGGAGTGGTCTTCCACGACCAAAACCTTCAGACCGTTCTTCAATTTCTTTTCTGCGAAGGGAAAGCGAAGTCCGAGTTTTTCAAGCTCACCCGCTGGAGCTTTCGGCGCGCTCGCACATCCGGCCCCGCCACCAATAGACGCCACCAAGACAATAACGGTTATCCACCGCGGAAAAGAACGTATTTTCATCAAATCCACCCGTGGGCGCGGTACCACTCGACCGCCTCCCGCATTCCTTTTTCTAGCCCGATGGCCGGCCGCCACGCCGTTTGGCTTTTTATTTTTTGATTATCGCACGTCCAATAGTCGGGCCGTATTTCGTTCAGCTTGTCTTTATTCAAAACGAACGAACGGCCTAAAATCCGCCCCGCGACGGTCATCCCCGAAGCCAGGACGGACACGACCGGCATCGGAATCGGAATCGTCCAGGTTTTCACCCCGAGCGCGTCCGCCATCGCTCGCATCAGTCGGGAAGCGGCGATCGGTTCGTCCGTCGAAGCGTAAAACACAGCGCCGCTTTTAACCTGGTCTTTCGGGACTTCCCCCAAGGCGACGATCGCCTCCACCAGATCTCGGGAATGGATCACGGAGTAGTATTTTTCGCCATCCGAGGTCGTGGCCGAAAATTTCGGAATCAATCGCTTCGCGACCGTTTTGACCAGTAAGAGCGTCGCTTGGTCTTTTGGGCCGTAGACCAGCGGCGGGCGCAGGATCAGCGAAAAAAGAGAATCGCGGCGCCGAAGAAGCTCGTCTTCTCCCGCTTTTTTACTCTCACCGTAGATGGAGACCGGTCGATCGGCATCGGTTTCTTTACGAGGCGTCGCCGTGAGCGCGGGGCCACCGGCCGCGAGAGAAGAGATATAAACCAGCCGTCCCACGCCGGCCTCCTCCGCCGCTCGCGCAAGATTCGCGGTCCCTTCCGCATTGAATCGAAAGTATTCAGTGCGATCCGACGCGGAAATCACTCCGGCAAGGTGGTAAACGGTATCGACGCCGCGAACCGCTCGACGAAGCGATTCGACGTCGGTGATATCACCTTCGACTCGGCGGTATTCAAGCCCTTTAAGATTCCGGTCCGAAGACGTTTTACGCATTAAAACATCGACCGAGATCCCGCGCCTCGTCAAAGCTTCAATCAATGTACTGCCTATAAAACCGCTGCCGCCGGTCACCAGTGCTTTCATCTCGATTTTCCAGCTAAACCCGCTAACTTAGGAGAGTCAATGAGTCTCAAGACTAAATGGGAGCTGACCATTCTCGGATGTGGCACCTCAACCGGGGTTCCGCTTCTTTTTTGCGAGTGCAAAGTTTGTCGGTCAAGCAACCCCAAGAACCATCGCCTCCGCACCTCCGCCTGGTTGAAGGTCCAGACGCCGAAGCACGCCAAAAGCTTCCTGATCGATACCTCAACCGACTTGCGCGCCCAAGCCCTTGCCCATCGCATCCCTCGCATCGACGCCATTTTCTTTACGCATCCCCATGCCGATCATGTTTCCGGAATCGACGAAATTCGGTCCTTTAACTTTGCCCAAAACTCCCGAATCCCCGCCTATGGGAACGCCTGGACGACCACGGAACTTCGGGCTCGGTTTCCCTATATTTTTCTGCCCGCCGACAAGGTGGAGGGCGGCGGAATTCCGCAAATCGACCTCCACACGTTTGAAAGTTCAGTTCCCGAAATCCGAATTGACGATCTTTCGTTTATTCCTGTCGCACTCAGCCACGGCAGCCAAGAATGCATCGGGTACCGTTTCGATTCCCTCGCCTACGTCACCGACTGCAACTCGATCTCCGAAGACTCCCTCCAGCGACTTCGCGGGCTCGACACGCTCGTTTTGGATTGTCTAAGACTGACTCCCCACGGTACGCATTTCAATCTGGATCGCGCTCTGGAGATCATCGCCGAGCTAAAACCGCGGCAAGCGGTACTTACCCACCTCGGACACGATTTCGAATACGACGAGTGGTCGATCAAACTTCCTCAAGGGACGCGCCTCGCTTACGACGGCCTAATCCTATCCAGCCCGGAGAAACCAGTATGATTGTCGGTGTTCCTAGAGAAATTAAGAATAAAGAAAACCGAGTCGGGATCGTGATTGCCGGCGTGCGCGCGCTGACCTCGGCCGGCCATAAAGTGATCATTCAGAAAAATGCGGGGGTCGGCGCGGGAATCTCCGACGACGACTACCGGCGTGCGGGCGCCGCGATTGTGGACACCGCTAAGGACGTCTACGAGAAGTCAGAAATGATCATGAAGGTCAAGGAACCGCTGCCCGAGGAATACCCCCTCCTTCGCGAAGGCCAGATCCTCTATACTTATTTGCACCTCGCGGCGGACGAACGGCTGACTAAGGCCCTCATCGACCGAAAAATCGTCGGGATCGCCTACGAGACGATCGAAGCCGCCGATCACACGCTTCCTCTCTTAGCTCCGATGTCGGCCGTAGCGGGTCGGATGGCAACCCAGATCGGCGCTTCT
>CAZAKW010000039.1:0-243 GCA_964485835.1 uncultured Bacteriovoracaceae bacterium | reverse complement strand
CAGCACGACCATGGGGGGAAAGGGATGCTCCTAGGCGGCGTGACGGGCGTTGATCGAGCGTCGGTTGTGATTTTGGGTGGGGGCGTGGTCGGGATTAATGCTGCGAAAATGGCGGTCGGCCTGGGCGCACGGGTAACGATGATGGACACCAACGTCCACCGTCTCGACTATTTAGCGGATATTTTTGGAAATGAGATCACCACTCTCTATTCAAATTCTGAACAAATTGAAAAAGCCGTCGTC
>CAZAKW010000038.1:0-14110 GCA_964485835.1 uncultured Bacteriovoracaceae bacterium | reverse complement strand
TGGCCCGAGGCGCAAGCCTGCGGATCGCACGCGTGTTTGGTCTCGTCGCCCCTGGACAACCTCCGTATTACGTCCTTCCCGCGCTGCTACGACGTGCGCAGGAAAAAAATCTCGCCGACGTTCCCGGGCTTTCTAATGTTCGAGACTATCTCGATTCCCGGGACGTTTGCCGGGCATTGCTTGAGATCGATTCGGTCGCTCCCGATCGTTACTTAGCGGCGTGTCCCGACTCCGTGCTGAACGTGGCGTCGGGCGAAGGGCGCACGATTCGGTCGATTTTTGGACTTTGCTTGGAAGCCGTACACGGGCCCGAAGTCGCCGCGGAACTCGCCGGCGGAATCAGCGAAGCGCCCGCGCGAGCAGACGACGTGCCCCGCATCGTGGCGTCGCTTGCGCGTTACCAAGTTCTCTTTGGAGTGGGCCCGCGGACGATCCCGCTTGAACAAACGATCCGCGATAGCTTGAAGCGGGCTTAGACTTCGTTTCGAGCCGAAGGTCGGCGATTCCGTGCTTGATTCTAACGGCCTTCGCCTCTCAGAATAGAACCACAACATGTCGTCTATCCGGATCGGGGTGGTGATCCCCTGCTACAACGAAGAGGAAACCCTTTCGACGACGGCCGAAGCTGTCGGATCCGAGCTCCACGAGTTGATTGAGAGCAAGACGATCGCTCCGGATAGTTTCCTTTGTTTTGTCGACGACGGCAGCCACGACGGCACCTGGGCAAAGATCGAAGAGTGGCTCGCGCGTGGAACGCTTTACCGAGCCATCAAGCTCTCCCGAAACGTCGGGCAACAACGCGCTTTGCTTGCAGGCTTGATGTCGATGCGGGACGAGGCGGAGGCTTTGATCTCGATGGATGCCGATCTCCAAGACCCGGCGGATACGATCCCGCGATTCGTCCAGGCGTACCGCGACGGAAACGAAATCGTTTACGGAATTCGCGACGATCGCTCCGCGGATTCAAGATTGAAACGTGCGGCGAGCGACACCTTTTATCGGTTCATGCGAAAAAGTGGAGTGGACCTGGTAGAGAACCACGCCGATTGTCGGTTGCTTGGCGCGCGGGCGCTCGACGCGCTTTCGCATTTCGACGAGTCGAATCTCTTCTTGCGGGGATTGATCCCGCTGCTTGGCTACCCTTCGACGAAGATTTATTACGACCGCAAAGCCCGCACGGCCGGGAAATCGAAGTATCCGTTCTTAAGAACGCTTTCGTTTGCGTGGGAAGGGATTACGTCGCTGAGCACGCGCCCCTTGCGGATGATTATCTGGCTTGGGTTTGCCGTGTGCTTCGGCACGTTTCTCGTCGGGCTTTGGGTGGTTTACACTTGGTTTACCGGAGCGGCGATCCAGGGGTGGACCTCGATGGCGCTTCCTCTGCTTTTTATTGGTGGCGTGCAGTTGTTATCGATCGGGGTGCTTGGGCAGTATCTTGGGAAGATTTACCAAGAGGTCAAGCGGCGGCCCCGGTACTTTATTGAGAAGCGGCTTTAGTTCTCTCTACATTTAGAGATGATTTAGATTTAGAGACGGCCTAGAGCGAAAAATAGATCCGGCGTCCGTCCGCAGAGGCGAGACCTTCCTGGGCAAGTGCGGCCCGAAGTGATCGGACGATCGAATCTCCATCGTCGGCATACCCAAACCGATCGATCCATATCCCCGCGTAGCCGGTATCCCGAACTTTGGTCAACGCCGACGCGATCGGCTCGGAGCTCTCAAGTTCCCTTTCTAAATTTTCCATTTTTGCCAACGCCGCAGAACCCTTCCAGGCCCCGTAGCTCCACCGGGTGCGACGACTATATAGCGGTCCGGTTGCGTGGGAGTAATCGGCCATCCGATACCGGACCGGCTGCTCGGGAAAAGGGACCACCGGTAACTGCAGGACCGCCCCACCGCCGGCCGTCTCTTCGATCTTCGCGACGAAGTTTTTTGAATCGGCGATTGCGCGGTGTTGCTGCGCTAACGAAGGCGTCGGCAATACCTGGTCCCAAAGCACAAATAGAACCAACAATCCGGCCAGAAATCCTTCCCCCCAAGTTCTTTTCCAGGTCGCGGCCGCTCGCGAGGTTCCGGCGGTCAGGATTCGGCCAAGTCCGAGCAGCACGACCGAGGCGAGGAGCGGGCTAATTCGATTGGTCGCTCGAAAAACGGGGAGTACCGAAAACGCGATGATAGACCCAATGCCCACGCGAAAAGAAAAAATAAAAACCAGAAGGGAAAAAAACCCAGCTCGACTGCCTTCCTTTTTCCGAATAAGAGCGACCCAGCCAAGAAACAACCCGAGCACGCCTAGACTTCCGATGCTCTCGGTAAGGCCTTCCAACCGAAAACGCTTCTCCATGTAAATTTCTCGTGCCCGTCTAAACGGAGCGAATCGATGGTTCTCGATGGGGAGTAGGACCGCCTCGGGACGTAAGCTGTATAAGAGCGAATCCGATGGATTACGGACGAATCGGGGCGGAGTCTCCTCAGAGTGCTGGATGGCTAAAAAATGATGGGCCGTTGAAATGCCGATCGAAATAGAAAATGCGAGTCCGGCAACCAACGCGGGCACTAAGGGCCGCCATCTTTTCGACCGGATCGCTCTCCACACCGACGCGATCCCGAGTACGCCTACGACGAAGTAGCCGTAGTAGGAATGCCAAAACGAAACAAGGGCGATGAAAATTCCAAGCCCCCACCCAGACTGCGACCCTCCTTTGTTTGCCCAATCTCTGCCGATGAGAAGCGCGGAGGCGGGCGCCAAAACCCAGTAGTGGGATAAAAAGAGGTGCTCGTAACGAAGCGAATGGAAGGGCAAATACGTGAACGCGATCGATAGGGCGAACGCGTAAGCGGGTCGAATTCGCAGGTAGAGAGCCGATAGGTAGAACGCTACGGCGGCTAAACAATACCCCGAAAGAAAATGAAGATTCCAAACCGTCGTAGGATCCTGGGAAAAAAGTCCCCAAAAATTGAGGGCGAAAAATTGAAGTTGCTCCGGAACCGGAAAAAGCGCGGATAAATTCAGCGGACCAAAAGGTGCCGACATTCGAGGAAGTTCGTTCCGAACGAAGGGGACGACCCCTCCTTGCAAGGTCTCCTGGATCCAGGTCGCGATTAAAAAGAAATCCGCACTGACGGGAAAAAGCACTTCGTCAAGCGAGAAAACCCCGCTCTTTTGGAGAAAAATAAAAGGAAGTAAGGACGCAAGGATCGAAGCGAATCCCCACAATCCTTGCTCAAGGCGCGTACGAATCAACTCTAGGCTCCCGCAAGTCGGCGGGTGAAATCTTCAAGCTTGCGCGAGACGTGGGAGGGAAAGTCGGCTCCGTAACCTTCGACCGTCCACTGGACGGTTTCCTCAAACCCAAGCGTCGGTTTCCATCCCATCCACTCCCGCGCCTTCTCAAACGAGACTTGCAGGTAGGTTGCTTCGTGCAGTCGCGGCTTATCGCCGGAATCGATTTTAAACGAAAAATCGGGTCGGTGTTTTTTGATCTCGGAGACAAGCGCTTCGACCGTGCGAGAATTCTCCGGCGACGGTCCGAAGTTAAAACTTTCGCCGCTCCACCGTCCGGGTTCGTTTACGGCTTTCGCCATCGCAAGCAAGTACCCACCCAAAGGTTCGAGCACGTGCTGCCAAGGACGAGTCGCTCCGGGACTGCGAACGACGAGCGGCTCTTTCGCCTCGATCGAGCGGATACAGTCCGGAACGATCCGATCGACGGCGAAATCAGCCCCCCCAAGGACGTTTCCGGCGCGGTACGAGAGCAGGACCGTCTTTGACTTTTTGAAATAGGACTCGAAATGGCTTTTAAAGACGAGCTCGGTGCCGGCCTTCGAGGCGCTGTAGGGATCCTTACCTCCGAGCCGATCTTTTTCGCTGTAAGCGTATCCGGCCGTCTCGGTATTCTCGTAACATTTGTCGCTTGAGATCACGGCGCACCCCGCGATGGAATCCACGCGACGCACAGCTTCTAAGATATGGAGCGTACCCATCACGTTTGTTCCCCAAGTGGCGATCGGAGCCGAGTACGAGGGGCGAACCAGAGACTGGGCGGCAAGGTGGAAAACGAGATCGGGCTGTAAGTGGGCGATCTCAGCGGAAGTGGCCTCGAAATCGCGAATATCGACAAACGCCGTCGGAAAGCGCTCTTCCCCGCCGAGACGAGTAAAGGCCGATTCAAGCGTCGGGATGTCGTTTGAAAGCCCGTGGACCTTCGCCCCTAACCGCTCGAGCCAAGCCGAGAGCCATGCGCCTTTAAATCCCGTGTTGCCTGTGATTAAAACCTTCTTGCCCCTATAGAACTCAAGCGAATTGCCCATGCTGCAAACATAGAGAACCCCCGTTATGGACGCTACCGAAAACCGTAAAGAGATCCTTTCGCTCAGCCGAGATTACTTTGCGTCCCTGCCTAAGAAAGAATTCATCGCGGGGCAAACATACGTGCCCGTAACCGCGAAGACTCTCGATGCGGACGATCTTGAACTCCTGGTCGATTCCTCGCTCGACCTTTGGCTTACGACCGGACGATTTGGTCGCGAGTTCGAAGCGACGCTGCCCGCCCACTTCGGAAGAAAGACCGGAGCGCTGCTCGTCAACAGCGGCTCGAGCGCGAATCTGGTCGCCGTCTCAAGCCTGGGTTCTCCGATGGCGAAACAATTCGGTCGTGCGCCTTTAGAACCCGGCGACGAAGTGATTACGCTGGCCGCTGGTTTTCCGACGACCGTGAATCCGATTGTGCAAAACGGTTGGAAACCCGTTTTCGTCGACATTGATCTCGAGACTTTAAACGCGCTGCCCGAGGCGATCTTCGCCGCAAAGTCGAGCCGGACGAAAGCGGTGATCATCGCCCACACGCTTGGGAATCCGTTCCGCTCGGACATCATTTCCGAGTGGTGCAAAAAAGAAGGACTCTACTTAATCGAAGACTGCTGCGACGCCCTGGGCGCGACGGTTGCCGATCGTCCGGTGGGATCGTACGGCGAGTTTGCGACTTTAAGTTTTTACCCCGCCCACCACATCACCACCGGCGAAGGCGGGGCGGTGATTTCGGCCGACGGAAAATGGAAGCGCATCGCGGAAAGTATTCGGGACTGGGGTCGCGATTGTTGGTGCGAGCCGGGCGTGGATAACACCTGTAAGAAGCGCTTCGATTGGCAGCTTGGCGGTCTTCCTTGCGGCTACGACCACAAGTACACCTACTCGCATATTGGTTATAATTTGAAGGTGACGGATATGCAGGCGGCGCTTGGCGTTTCGCAGCTTCGCAAACTACCGAAGTTCGTCGAAGCTCGTCGCGCGAATTGGAAGACGCTTTTTGATGGCGTGAAAGCTTCGCCGATGCTTTCGAAGCATTTAACTCCCGTCGTGCCGACCCCGAACTCGAATCCGTCTTGGTTTGGATTTCCGGTGCACGCGTCGGAAGGAATCAACCGCGACCAGCTCACACGAAATCTTGAGGCGAAAAAAATCGGCACGCGGCTTTTGTTTGCCGGGAATCTTACGAAGCAGCCCGCTTACCAGGGTGTCGACTACCGGGTCGTCGGGGATCTCACGAACACCGACGCGGTGATGAAAAAAACGCTTTGGCTTGGGGTCCATCCCGGACTCACCCCCGCGATGACGACCTATATGCTCGAGACTTTGGAAGCCGAAGTCGCGAAACTTGAAAAAGGAGCGGCGCGATGAGTCCAAAAAACGTTCCAGTATTTATCCTGGCGGGCGGCCTAGGTACGCGAATCTCCGAGGAAAGCCATGCACGGCCTAAGCCTATGATCGAAGTCGGCGGCGAGCCGATTCTTCTGCACATCATGCGCTCGTATTATCGGCACGGGTTTAACGATTTCGTCGTCTGCGCGGGATATCGCTCTTGGGAAATTAAGCAGTATTTCCTTACTTACGGATTCCGGAAAACCCATATTGAAATCGACCATCGCCAAAACGCTCAAGCGCCGGCTATCCCCCTTGCCGATCTTCGTAATACGGATGCCGGCCAAGAAAATTGGCGCGTTCGGGTGATTGATACCGGCGTGGATTGTATGACGGGCGGAAGGGTTGCGCGGGCGTTCGACGCCGTTACCGCCAAAGGCGAAACGTTTGATCACTTCGCGGTTACGTACGGGGACGGGGTCTCGGACGTGCGCCTTGACGAAGAACTTACGGCACACTTTAAGAACGGCACGGTTGGGACCGTCTTGGGCGTCCATCCGAGCGCGCGCTTTGGGGAACTCACCGTCGACGGATCGAACCGGGTCGTGGATTTTTCCGAAAAGCCGCAGTCTCGCTCGGACTGGATTAACGGTGGTTTCTTTTTCTTTCAGAAAAAATTCCGGGAGTACCTCTCTTCGGAGGCCGACTGCATTTTAGAGAAAGCGCCGCTGCACAAGCTTGCGAATGACGGCCAGCTTTCGATGCACCGACATACCGGCTTTTGGCAGCCGATGGATACGTTACGGGATAAGGTTTTCCTTGAATCCCTGGTCGCCGAGAACAAGGCGCCTTGGATCGATGGGGCCGATAAGAAAAATTAGGTCTGTAAATGTCGTCACCTGCCCCAAAACAAATCTTGATCACGGGAGGTACGGGTTACGTTGGATCCCTGTTACTTAGGCATTTAAAGCGATTCGCCGAAAGAGCGCCGATTTCCGTCACCGTGCTTTCGCGCAATCCTGCCCGCTTTAAACAAGCGCGGCCCGAACTCCTTTGGGACGGTCTTTCGTTTATCGAAGGCGATATCGCGGACTTTCGCTTTAGCGCGCCCCTCCCTTCTTTCGACGCCATCGTTCACGGCGGAAATCCGGCGGAAAACCCATCCGGCGTGGAGGAAGAAAAAAAATTTCGGAACACGACGATCGACGGAACCCGAAACCTCCTTGAACAAATCGATTCGCTCGCCGCTCCACCGAAAAAACTTCTCCTCTTGAGTTCCGGGGCGGTCCACTCTCGCGCTAGCAACGTCTACGCCGAGGCGAAAGCGGAGTCCGAGGATCTTCTCGTCGGGCACGCGGCAAAGACGGGGCTTTCGGTCGCTGTGGCTAGAATTTTCGCGTGTGCCGGGCCTTACTTGCCTTTGGAAGGGCGCTTTGCGCTTGGCCAGTTTATCCGCGGTGCGCGGGACTCCGGGGAAATCTCTATTCGATCGGACGGGAAAGCACTTCGAAGTTACCTCTTCGGAGACGAACTCGCGGAATGGTTGACCACGATTCTTCTATCGAACGGGAACCACGCGGGTCCCGAAATCTACGATATCGGCTCGGACGATCCAATTCGAATTTCCGAAGTCGCCGAGGCGGTTGCGGGCGTATTCGCGGCACGGGGCAGGCCGGTTACCGTGCGTACCGAAGGCGCCAGCCCTTCCGGACCAGACTATCTTCCCGATTTAATGCCCTTCACGCGCGCATACGGCCTAAAACCCAAAAAGTCCTCTATCCAAGCCATCCAAGAAACGACGGAATGGGTAATCCGCCACGCCCGAGCTGGCGGATAAATGGCGGATAGGAAATAAAAAAACTTATCCGCCACATTCTCTTTGGCGGATAAATGGCGGATAATGGGGCAATGGATAGCCGTTACCCCTCCTTAGCTCGTCTGAAGATCCCATACGATGTCGTCCATACCGAGATCCTTGTAAAATGGTTGATGAAAATCGCGGAAACCAAGCCATTTTTAGACAATTATCTCGGGAGCCCGCTCGAAGTGAAGCTTCTACGCCGAGCCAAGGTTCGTGCGGTCACCTATTCCAATCAAATCGAAGGCAATCCACTCGGGGAAAAGGAAGTCACCGCACTCCTTGCCGGAAAGCGGATAGCCGGCTCAAAGGAAGCAATTGCGGAGATCCGGAACTACCATGAAGCCCTTGATTACGTAGAAACCCTGGTCGAAAGCTCGCGTCCGATACGCTTCTCAGAGATGTGCAATTTACAAAAATTGATCACCCGAGGAATGATTGCAGACCCTCTTAGCGGCCGAGTCCGCACCATCCCCGTTTCAATCGTAAATGCAGTAACCGTGGAAAAAATAGAAGAATGCCCTGCTCCGCACGAACTTCGAGGGCTCCTTGAAGATTTGTGGCGGTGGCTAGACGACACGAAATCAATGAATCCGTTCGTACGGGCCTTTGCGTTCCATTTCATAGCCGTTGCGATCCATCCGTTCGCGGACGGGAACGGCCGCACCGCTCGTCTGATGCAGCACCTCTTACTCCTTTTAGGCGGAGAACGAGTGGCGCGCTTCGTTCCGAGCGAAACCGCCATCATGCGTAAAAGAGATCGCTATTATTCGTCCATCCGTCAGAGCCAAGCACTGGAATCTTTACACCCGATCGTCGAGTTCCTCGCTGAGTGCTTCGCGGAAGCTGCGGAAGAAGTGGTGACCGAGGGAAGAAAGCTTCTGAAAGAAAAGGCCGGGAAAACTCCCGATGCACGCCGACAGAGAATTTTATCACATGCGAAAGGACTGGAATCTTTTTCAATGGCCGACGTCGCGGGTTGGATGCCGGAAATTCCTCGCCGGACCCTTGAGCGCGATGTCGCTACCCTGGTCAAAAAGCGTGCATTAAAAACGATGGGCGAGCATAAATCGCGAACATACATCCTCTATCCGTCGAAGCGGTAAAAGAGGTGCTTCAAATGCTTACGACGCTAGGCATTTAGTCTTAATAAAAGCTCTAAAGCCCCAAAAGCCCTCTATCCAAGCCCTCCAAGAAACGACAGAATGGGTGCTTGATGAAAGCTAGCATTTTGGATTCAAACACTTCGGTCGATCTCTCTCCCGGCGCGCTTCGCAAAGTCGTGCTTGAGATGGCGTACTTCGGAAAAACGGTCCATATCGCGTGCGCGTTTTCCTTGATCGAAATGGTGAGCGTTCTTTACCGCAAGCACCTGCGTTTCAATCCAAAAGACGCCCGCGCCGCCGACCGAGATTACCTCGTGCTTTCGAAGGGCCACGGAGTGATGGCGCTTTACGCGGTGTTTTACCAGCTAGGGTGGCTCGACCGTAAGGCGGTCGAAGGCTATTTCTGCGACGGTTCGTTACTCCACGGACTCTCGGAAGCGCACATCCCGGGATTAGAAACGACGTCGGGTTCGCTTGGACATGGGCTCCCCATCGCCGCCGGAATGGCGATGGGGCTCACGCGCCAGGCCGACGGGAAGTGCGCCGACGCTAAGCATGTGTATTGCATCGTTGGCGACGGCGAGATGAACGAAGGGTCGATGTGGGAAGCAATTCTCTTTGCGGCTCACCACCGACTTGGAAATCTTACCGTTTTGGTCGACGCAAACGGATTTCAAGCGATGGGAAAGATCGAGGACGTGCTCGGGATGGAGCCCTTCGTCGATAAGTTTAAGGCCTTCGGGTGGGACACCGTCGAGTGCGACGGGCATTCGGTGGTGGCGCTCGACCGGGAACTCGCACGGCCCCGCGATGCGGACGGAAAACCGCGCGCGATTATCGCCCGCACGGTCAAGGGCAAGGGTGTTTCGTTTATGGAAGGCGATAACCGCTGGCACTATACGAGACTCGACGACGCGACTTTTAAAGCCGCCGTCGCGGAGGTCGAGCGCACTTAATATCCTGTTGAACAGGGGTGTGGGTGCGCAAATAGGCAAGGATCGTTCATACCGCCGGCTTGATTTCGACCGAGTATTTGAGGCCTGCGGCGTGAAGTTGCTCTTCGATCGCCAGCCGAATTAGCAGAGATGGAGGCACCTTCATCGCCTTAGCAAATTGTTGCGCCTTTTCGGGACTCACACCTTTTCTGCCTTTTTCAATATCGCATAAGTTAGCGACTGAGAGGCCTACAAGCTTGCCAAACTCTTTTAGGCTCATCTCTTCGGCGCTGCGCCAAGTACTCACAAACTCACCCACCGTAAGCCTGCCTAGACGCTTTTCGAGATCCTTTGCTCCATAAACTTTTTGCTTTTCAATACTCATGTTTATTGACCTCCAGAACTTCGATTAACTCAATTTTTCCAGTATCCAATTCAATATAGATCGCGCGATAGGAACGATTCAGACGGATCGAACGCTGTCCGGAGCGCTGACCTTTAAGAGGTTCGTCATGAAAACCTTTGTGTTTTCGGACTTCACGGACACCCGATTCTTCTAATAGCGCAACCCAAAGTCGAAACTTGCGGGCGATTACCTCCGGGACTCGGTCTAACTGCTTATCGACCGGTTTTCCCCAGGTCACTTTAGTCATCAATTATCACTTTACTGCTAATAGCAGTAAAGTGATAGTGAAAAAATTTTCTCTCCCTGTCTAAACAACAAGGGTCATGATTTCATCATGGCTCCACCCAATTTTAGAGGCGCTAGGACCTAGTCTCCTGTTCTGATCCGGGGTACTTGCGCAACAAAGCCCGACGTCACCTCGTAAATATTGAATATTGCAGGCATTTCTTAAATACAGATTTTTTAACCCTAGTAAAAAAATCGGTACTCATTTTTTAACCCCTATGAAAAAATGAGGAATGCAGAGAAGAATCGAAAAACTCGTCCGCGACGACCTTGGAAAGAAAATGGTGTTTGTCGCCGGCCCCCGCCAGTGCGGAAAAACGACGCTCGCGCTTTCGATTCTTAAAGAAGACGAAAGCCACGCTCGGTACATCAACTGGGATTCCGACCGTGGACGAGACGCGGTGCTCTCTAAAACCTTTCCTTCTGGGAAAGGACTCATGGTTTTTGACGAAATCCATAAATACCCGCGGTGGCGCAATCTCTTAAAGGGCCTTTTTGATGTTCGTAAAAGTGAGATCCAAATCCTCGTGACGGGAAGCGCGCGTCTTGATGCCTACCGCCGAGGAGGCGATTCTCTCCAAGGGCGATACCAGCTCGTCCGCATGCATCCCCTCGTTTTTTGGGAGCTTCCCTCGCCGACACGGGAAAATCTCAAGCGACTCTTTGATCTTGGCGGCTTCCCGGAACCCTACTTCTCGGATTCGGAACGAGAGGCGCGGAGATGGAGTCGAGCTTACCGCTCTCGAGTCGTGCGCGAGGAACTCACCTCGCTTGAGCGAATTACGGACATCACCCGCGTCGAAGAACTTTCCTTAAGGCTTCCCGAATGCGTAGGAAGCCCGCTCTCGATTAATTCCCTCCGCGAGGACATCGGGGTCTCCCATGTGACTTTAGCGCGATGGCTCGTGATTCTAGAGAACCTTTACCAGATCTATCGCATTTATCCCTTTGGATCTCCACGGGTGAAAGCCCTTAAGAAGGAAGCCAAGCATTTCCACTACGACTGGAACTTGATTGAAAACCCGGGCGCACGTTTTGAAAACTTTATCGGTAGCCATCTGCTTGCGCTAGCCCACTGGATTGAAGACTCCGAAGGATTCGGCATGGAACTGCGCCACTTTCGGGACCGCGAACAACGCGAGGTCGACTTCGTGATGGTTAAAGACCGAAAACCCCTTTTCTTCGTCGAATGCAAACTCAAGGCGCAGAATGCCGCCGACGGTCTCCGTTATCTCAAAAGTAAACACGCGGCAGTCCCTGCGATCCAAGTCTCTTGGGAGCCAACCGAGGATCGAACCGACCAACACGGCATTCGCCACTGCGACGCATTTACTTTACTCCAGGAGTGGGGAAAGATGTCGTTCGATGCGTGAAAAGCTTTCGGCCCTGATTACGGAGTACGCGGTTAAGAATCCGAAGGTCCTCGTGCTTTCGGGCGACCACGGCTACGCACTTTTTGACTCGGTTCGACGAGAACGACCCGACCAATTCATCAACGTCGGCGTGGCCGAGCAAGGGATGATTGGGGTGGCGGCAGGGCTTGCACGCACGGGTTTTCTGCCGATTGTTTACGGACTTTCGGCTTTCCTACCGATCCGAGTCTTAGAACAAATCAAGCTCGACCTCTGTATCTCTAAGCTCCCGGTGCTTCTTTTGGGCGACGGCGCGGGGCTCGTTTATTCGACTTTGGGGTCGTCGCATCAGTGCGGGGAAGATATCGCCGCCTTGAGACCGATGCCGGGGATCACGATCTATTCGCCCGCGGATGCGGCCGAGTTAGAGGTTACGTTTCGGGAGTCGATGGCCCGACCTTCGGGGCCGACCTATATCCGAATCGGAAAGAGCGATCGCCCGGTGGTGCATAAGACTCCGATTTCGGAGTACGATTTTGTGTTTACCGAAAAAAATTCAAGCGCGAACCTTCTCATTATCGGTACCGGTTCGATGTCGAGTACAGCAGCGACGCTAGCGAAGGAGCTTAACGCCGAAGCACTGAGTTTTATTTGCATCAAACCGTTTCCAAAACGTCTACTCCCCCTTCTACAAAAGTACGAAAAGATTTTTGTCTTGGAAGAGCACCATCGCGCCGGCGGACTTTACTCTTCGCTCGCCGAAAACTGGTTGGCGGAAAGTGGCCAGATGCCGCCCGGCGGGAAGCGCCCTCAATTTCGGTCCATCAGTTTACGCGACCAGTTCGCGATCCACTGTGGAGGACACGACTACGCCTTATCCGAACACGGGATGGAGACATCGCAAATCCGCGCCTTCATTCAATCAGAAATTCGGCCTGAAGATCCCAAATGATTGCTCCCGTATTTTGTGTCCTCGTCACTGTCCTAACCCATTTCGCGCTAGCGAAGTACGGGTTCGAATGGATGCATAGTGATTACGCGCTCATTCCACTCACCGCGGAGGATTTCCTCGAAGGAAAGTTTAGCGCGTACGTTTTTAATATGGAATACGCGGGAACCTCCCTCCAGGTTCTTAGAGCATTATGGGTCAAGCTTTGGCTCTTCCTGCAGTTTTCTCCAATCGAAGCGACCGAGCCTGGTCTAAGTACTTCTCGCATCGATGCGCACAATCTATTTACCTACGTTGTCTGTCCCGCTCTTCTATCGGTTTCCAGCTATTTCGTTACACGCGCCTATGTCTCAAAATCAGCCGCGCTTTTTACGGGCATAGTTATGGCGGTTGGCCTGGATTTTCTCATTAAGCAGTACGGTAACGACGCCTACGTGGCGTATTTGATTCTAGGATCAATTCTTTTGATCTGGAAATCAAAAGTCGCTAACCCCCTTTGGGGCCTTGATCCGCTACGCCTGCTTGGAGCAGGCGTGCTCTGCGGTTTAGCAATTTACACATCAAGAATATCGATTCTATTTATCGCCGTATTTCTCCTTCCCTGGAAAGCGTCCCTGGTAGCGATCCGCCAACTCGGTACGGCAGGAAATTCGGCGAAGAGATCCGAACGATGGGCCTTCTTTACCGGTGTCTTCTTCCTATCGCTTTGGGGGTATCTTGAAGTTTTTGGTTCGAACCTAGGACAATTTAGGGGCCGAGACGTAAAACTCCACGCTCATCCCAATCTCAAGATTGCCGTACTTTTTTTGGGGGCTACCTTACTTTTAATGAACCGTGACTGGTTCATTAAAAATCTGAAAACGATATCGAGTCGTGGCGCTGTTTTTACGATCGGCTTTCTCGTTGGGTGCTGGCCCGAATGGATTCACGCACTAAGTGTTAAAAGAATATCCAATGGTGGCAGCGGTGGTAACGCGACCTTAGCAGAAAGCTTTCGCGCTTTAGGCCTCTTACCAAGCGCTCTCACAGAGATACTGACTGCCACGACGGACTCGCTACAAACTCCCAATATTCTTGCTCAAGGATCCTTCGCCCTTGTTGTTCTAGCCGTCTTCTCGATGACTAAAACGTTCCGCGAAGACCGTACGCGATTTTTGCCTATTCTGTTACTTGCCAGTCTAGCGATTCTAGCGTTTTGTCGAATTCGGACCTATACATTCGCCAGTGCGCGCTACCTCCTTCCAATCCTCCCGGTGATCTGGGTTGCGTTAGGGTGCCTATGGGATCGAAGCGAAAAACGCGGAAAGTATGCGATGGCAGGAACGATTCTCCTCTTCTCGCTCCATTCCCTGCACCAACTTGCAGGACGTTCGGAACGCATTGATCTTGTTAAAGCCCACCCGATGCGAACTCACGGCGAACTTTTGGTGAAATCGTTTCGAGAAGTGAATGTTCGCGTCGTCGTATCGGACGAGTATTGGTGGAATTCGAACAACTTAAGCTGGTTAGCCTCACGAAATCCAGTTTTTGAGCCTCCGGCTGGTCCCGGCCTTCGAACCGGCGAAGGCGAAAAAATAATCC
>CAZAKW010000037.1:9813-14159 GCA_964485835.1 uncultured Bacteriovoracaceae bacterium | reverse complement strand
AAAGGGACGAGTTTTTCAAGCTCTGCAATCGCGGCCTGAATTGAGGCCCGAGTCTCGCCATTGATTTCTTTAATATGTAGGCCCGTTATTTCATATGGGTCCTTAGGCAGAGCCACTCTAGACGTCTTTAAAACCACAAGAAAGATGACTTGAATCCAACTAAGGATGGCGAATGTAGAAAAAATCACTATTGTTTCAGGCCTTGCGCCATTCTTCCAAATGACAATAGCTAAGATGGTAATGAAGGCGGCGACTATCGAAAAAAAAACACCAGCCGGAGTTACAACCCATTTAAACTTTGGCTTTCTTTCATTCATTTACGATACCCGCGATAGGTGGGACTAAAGTTGTAAAACGAATCACACGCGAGACGGAAGAATATTACTTCTCTTTAGTTCTGGCATAAAAATGGAACTCGTCTAGTTGCGAAGCAGGCGCATCGGTTTTCAATAGACGGATCAATCTTCGCAATTCGACCTTTTGGATCTTCTTTAGATCTTCGCTCTCATTAGGATCGTTATCATCCACTAAATGTCCCAAATTCCCAGACAGATTCGGCGCCGCGGCGTCGGTTACACCGGCTACTTCTTTTGCATCTGGGCCAAGTAAGTATTTCCGCTTAAAGGTGAGAATATCTAATTCTCCTTCAACTAATTTTTCGATGTCCGAAATGAATTCCGCTTTGGTTATCATGAACGTTTCTCGCATCCCACCCCCGACCCCCAGGCAAATTGCCTAGAACACACCTACATCAGAATACCAACTATCGTAGCCAGCGTTAGCAACATCTCGGTCTAACTTACGACAAAGTTTGAGACTCGAGACGAGCTATTATCCAGCTCTCTAGAGAGCATGTCTCCAATTCAATGATCATTCCTAAAACTGCGATCAAATACACAAGTATCCAAAAGACTTTTTTAATCGTTTTCATCTTTCACAATGAGTTATCTGTCGCCTTTGTCACCATCGCATCTGAGAATTTGCACTAGGGTTAGATCGTTGAAGGCATATTCGTAAAGCAGAGTGGTATCACCACCAAATAGAATCGGATCCTGTTGAATCCAGCGACCGATCGACGCGTCGTATTCCCGCGCCCCAAAGTGACAAAGCTTCGTATCCGCGTCGTAGAGACGCCCAGCAAACCCAAAGGGCTGGAAGCCTGGGCTGTGTACTGAACAAACAGACTCACCACAGTCGCAATTGTAGATTGCGCCTTTGGACAAGAAATCCTACCGCCTTAGTACACGCCAAATCGAATCCCCAGGCGATCGACCCCCATATTCTTTGATGCATTCAATTGCTCTCTCGGCAGCGCTAAGAATGGCCGTTATGGACTTTTCCGCGTTCCCCGAAGCCAAATCGTGATTTTCCGCGGTCTGGACATCAAACGTTTTTGCGTTCCATTCCGAAAGCTCACTAACTTTTGAATTAAGTATTTCGATATATTGAAGCAAGTTATCGAGATTCTTTTGTTCAGTTCCACCTAGGAGACCAATCTTATCCAAGTTAGATGACAGATACGGAATCCGTACTGATGGCACCGATTTGGTCACATGGGTTCCTGATTTTTGATTTTTAAGCGAGAGGTCAGCATCGGTCATTTTTAAGCTAGCACTAATAAACTCTAGAGAGGAACTCCGTTCCGCTCCAGGACCAAACAACTGCACCTCCTGTTCGAACCAGCGCAAAAAAATTCGATCGATTCTGCCAAGATGACTGCGCAATAAGAACACGAACCCCACTAAACGCTTTCGCGTCTCGCGAAGTTCTTCATTTAAAACCGCTCTAAACCTCCGACGTTCCACGATCGCCGTGAAGTACATGACAATTGGAGTGCTCGCTAGTCCCAGAAACCAGCCAAGAATTACGTCTAAGAACTTGAAAGGATCATCATTCATACTTTTATAATTCGATACCGCGCATCGAACTCAAGCCCAGTTCCTATATCGTGGTGTCCTTTTCGACCGAATGTTTAAGTCTTCTAAATCCTTGGCCACTTCGACTATGAGTGCCCTTTGAAATCACATCTTGGGAATTCCTGAAGAAACAAATTCTCACGAGACCTTCTGGATCAATTTACTAAGACTTGAACCAGTCTTTATGCCACCCATTTTTTCGGATGTGGTTGTATCCCCAAAACGAATATCCCCACCCAAAGACCATCATGACTACCGTCAATGACCGGTTGAACTTATCGCCTTCTATTATTCCCGTAACGAGACTTAAAAACATCATAAGCCCTAAAAGAAGGCCTCCGAATGTGCCGAGAATTATAACTACCTTTATAGTTTTATCGTCCGGCATATCACTGATGACACCCATTCTGTCTTAACTGGTTATCCAAATGTTCATATCGATTTAGAGCCGTCGCCTGGCCCCTAGCTGCGTCGTAAAAACCCATTGTAGCCCAGGTATCCATTCCGAATCCTACGATGGATGCAGTCACAACCCCAAACGGGCCACTTAGAGGCGCAAATAGACCGATGACCGCACCACCGACGGCACCGCCAAATGCGCCCGCAGCTAAAGCCTCTCGCTTTTGCCCGGGTGGAGCATTTAAAAAAGACGTTGTCCCTTGAACGATACCACCAACAACTGCGGCTCCAGCAATATATCCGATGTAGGCCACCGCTGGGACTACCTTGCCACTCGGGTCGATCAGATTGATCGGGTCGTTAAATACATAGCCGTACAAATTGGTGTCTCTTGCATCGAATAAGATCGGATCTTTGGTGAGCCACCGCCCAATCGAAGCATCGTACTCCCGCGCTCCAAAGTGACAGAGCTTAGTATCGATGTCGTACAAACACCCAGCAAACCCAAAGGGCTGGAATCCAGTGTTCGTTTCTTGTTGCGCGACTGCATCGACACATTTTGCCTCATTGAATTTTGATAAAACCGACCATGAAAGCAAAGCCGATAGCGACGACCAATAAAAAGAAAGCCGACGTTCCAAAAAGAAGGCCATCTAGTAAGTAGACAAAAAAACTTACCCCATCTTTCTTAACTTCTTTTGAAAACTTTATTTTGTTGCGCCAGAGGCCGAAAGCACCGACGGCGATTAGGATTGTGCCGAGAATATAGTTCATCGATTCGCCTCACCTACACGAATTATCCTGGCGCATGGTCGGACCGGTCGTCGCCTTCGGATCAATATACGGTCTAAAATCGCTCGGTGGCAGGACGATATTTCGTTTGCGCAGTTCCATTTGTCCCTGATGCAATCGTAACCAAAATTCTTCATTGTTGTTGAGAGTTCTTCCACCAATATTACCAGCGTTATCCGAAAAAATCCCGGTCGCCAGGGTGAAGACTCCAAAACCTAAAGTTCCTTGGAGAATGCGTCGCCCGCCAGTTGTCCAACCGTTTAAACCTTCAGGATCTATGAAGTTAATTGGATCCTGGAGCACATACCCGTAAAGATTTGTGTCCCCGCCACCAAACAGAATCGGGTCCTTCATCAACCATCTGCCGATCGATCCGTCATACTCCCGAGCCCCAAAGTGACAAAGCTTCGTATCTGTATCGTACAGACACCCAGCAAACCCAAAGGGCTGGAAACCCATGTTGGTGATAGAGACGTTTTCCAATCAGATCGTAGTTAAATTCATGTTCCAGAAGGGACCGAATTTTTGCCGCATAATTGGGCAACAAACCAGGTCACGGATGCAAAGCCTACAGATACGGTAACTGTCTCAGCCGCGACACGACTCCCACATACAAGACGCTTAGCCCCTTCTACAGCCGTGTCGAGGCTCAATGAGGCGTAATGGGAGTCGACTGGGATATAATTCCCTTTCCTATCCAAGGCATAAAATGCTGGTGCGCCGGATTTTTCCCGCAGGATTGTTACTGGGGGGTTACTTTGCAACTTTAAACTCTTGTTATTGTTTTCGGCGTAGGTAGCCGAACTGAGAAGGAGCATGAAAATTACCGAAGTTACGAACGCAAGACGAGTCATATTTGAACGTCACTTTCTTTTAACGGTTTTGCCAAGAATCAAGGTCGCGACTGCCAAGAAGACTTTCACTGAGGATCGGCTGTAGTTCGACCGACGTGAGCTATGTACAAAATACTGGCGACCTGAATTGCACCCAAGAGAGTAAAAATGGCCGCGGTAATCAGGAAATTCTTCCTAAATTTACCGCTGCCTTTCTTTCTCAGATGCAGATAGCCAAAAACGATCAACAGCAACGGCCCTAAAATGATCGAAGCACTCAGCACCCCATGGACGGTGAGGACTAAGATCTCTCGAATATTCATTTACAGGCGCCTCCGCACGCTGTGGAGCTAAAGCCATAGCAGTTGTTACCCTCTTGGCCATTCAACAACCCAGTGAACGGTGG
>CAZAKW010000037.1:0-9803 GCA_964485835.1 uncultured Bacteriovoracaceae bacterium | reverse complement strand
ACTGGAGACTGTTAATCCGTTGCAAGATCTGCTGGTCTTGAGCAGCGGTTGTTTTGTACGTACTGTACGGGATTAACGGTAGCGGATAGCTGCCGTAAGTGTTCACGATCCCTGGGCTTGGCGACAACAATCCGATCGATCCCGTTGGGCCGAATTCAGCGTAAGTCATACCGGTCGGTGAGTTCGGGTTCGTTACCCCAAGAACTGAGTGACTTGGAGGTGTATAGTAAAACGTCGCATCCATACCATTCGGATCGATGAAATTGATCGGGTCGTTGAACGAGTACCCGTAAAGATTCGCGTCACGACCTCCGAACAGAATTGGATCCTTAGAGAGCCACCGCCCAATCGATCCATCGTACTCCCGCGCCCCAAAGTGGCACAGCTTCGTATCCACATCATAAAGACACCCAGCAAACCCAAAGGGCTGAAACCCCGGGCTAGTATCGCTAAGCACCTTCCCAAACTCGTCGTATTCTATCTGCTGCGCCACGACCCCATCACTCGCTTTCACGACAAACCGAACGCTACCGCGTTCGTCGGAAATAATCCGGTAAGCCACGCCTGATTTTACCATGTAATCAGGAACGTTGGGTTTTGTGCCGTAAATAAATCGGTGCGTGAGTTGCCGGGACGCGTTTAAGACGGCGGCGATCTTAAGCGAGTCTTCGTACATATAGTAGGCGTTTACCGTCGTTCCGGTAAGGCGTGCGACCCTTCGGTTAAAGCCGTCGAGTTTGTAATTTAAAGTCTTTGCGGGGAGCGTCGCTTGCTTAAGGTTTCCAAACGCATCGTAAGCGTAGTTAACCGTCGTACTCGTCGCCGAGTCCGTCCGACTCGTCATCTCTCCGTTTAGATTGTAGGAAAAAGACTCGGTATTATACGTAGCAAGGCGGTCTTGGGAATCGTAAGTCGCCGTAAACGCCACTCCGCCTACGTTACCCGAGGTGCGGTTACTGTTCGTGTCGTAAGTATAGCTGCTATAGGCCGCGCTATTCTTATCCACCGCCGTTAGTCGTCCCGCGCTATCGTAGGTGTAAGCGTAGGTCGCCGCGACTCCTCCCGCGGTTTCGCTCTTCGCCGAGATCCTTCCTAAAAGATCGCGAGTAAACGACTGGCTCAAGAAAACAGTCGGCGTTCCGGACGTCGGATTATATTGGGCGCTGTACGCCGAGGGTTCGCCGTAGGTCGAATCGAAACTTCGGCTATCCGTGATTTTACTTAAGGTGGTCGCCGTAACCAACCCCGTCGAACTGCTCCGAGTGATCGTCTGGCTGCCGGCCTTCTTTAAAAGTGTGTCGTTGTCGTACTGGTAACTGATCGTGCTGGTCGAACCCGAGCCTGGCGATACCGCGAGCGAGGTCGTGGTAAAATCGTTTGCATACGTCCAGGTAAGAGATCCTACTGTCGTACTCGTCGCCGTGTTGGTGAGCGTGTCCGTATCCGGGAAGGACCCCATATAGGTGCGAGTCAACTCAAACGAGTCGGTAGACGCGGCTTGCGAGACCAATCCTCCTTGGGACGTGTAAGTATAGTTGCCCGCCGGCGTCGTAATACTGTCCAAACTTCCGGTCGTCGAGCCAAAGTTAAAATCGAGGTCGTCTCCGTTTGGACGCTCGATCTGCGTCAGTTGCCGGTCGTTATTGTACGTATACGTCGTTGGGGTCGGAGTTCCGCCTAGTGCCGGCGGCAGGTACGACGCGATCAAATCAAAAAGATTCGCCACGAACCCATGGGCCGACTTCCCGGGCGGGGTAATGCTGGCAAGGTTTCCTCCCGCATCGTAAGTAAAATCAATCTCGCGAGAGTCCGGGAGCGTCTGCGAAATCACCCTCCCCGCCGCATCATATTCAAACGAGGTCGTCTGCGAGGCGGCGTTCGTAATCGAACTGAGAAATCCCTTTGAGGCCCCCGAGGTGTAATAAGCTAAAGTACTCGTACGAGCACTTTGCTCAATCTCCGTCAATCGGCCACTGCCGTCGTAAGCAAAATCTACCGGAGCGTACGTCGCCCACTGGGTTTGGGTCGGTTTCCCGTAGAGATCGGTCGTTACGTACGTCTTCCGATTCGTCGGAGACGTAACGGTCGTTTTTCCGTTCGCAGAGTCGTACTCGGATTCCCAAAGCTTTCCGTTTGCATCCGCTTCGATTTTTGAGTTCGTAAACTGGAAAATATCAGGGGTAGTGACGGCGTGGGAGCTCGCGGCCCCGGGGGTGACCGTCTTCGAATAGTTTGTATTCCAATAAAGTCCGCCCTCGGTACGAACCTCGGACTGGACCATTTTTTCCAGTAAACCCAGCCACGGGTCGTCCGTTTTATAGATCGTCGACGTCGAACTCGTGGAATTTCGGCTAAACGCCGAGGCCGTGCCTCCGCCGTTGCCGTAGATTTCGTCGTGATAGGTAGTCCCGTCTGCGTAAGCAATCCCGCTTTGCAATGCTCCCTCCGGAAATCGTGCATAACCGAAGGTTTGGACTCTTCCTTCTGCCGTCGTACCCGTTAAATTACTCGCATCTACGTATCCGCCGGGAAGTGTTCCCAAGGTCGCATCCGAAAGCGTCATCGAATTTCCCGCCGAGCTGGAATCCGAAATCAAAAGCCCGTTCGCCGTATACGCCATCGTACTCACAGCTCCGCTCGGCTTCTCAAACGTCAGCAACAACCCGCCACTCGTATACGTCATCTCGTGAGATTCGTTCGCAGGATTAGTAACGCTCGCTAAATAGCCGTTTCCATCAAGCGATACGGAAGTCACGTGCCCATCCGGTCCGGTAATTCCAGTCATATTTCCGCTACCATCGCGGTTAACCGTCGTAACTTTTCCGTACGCGTCCGTCACGGAAAGGAGATGGTTTCCGCTATAAGAAAACGAATAGAGAGGTGCACCCGTTACTTTATGGATCGTCTGGTAGTGACGGCCGCCCGAATCAAATACATAAATTTCTTGCTCGCCATCTGCGACGACCGCTAGGTACCCGGCTGGATCCCCACCAAACTGAAACGGCTGGGCTTCGATCGTGCGCGAGGTTCCGTCGCCGTGATGGATCTTTTTTCTCGGCTTGTCGTAGTAGTGGTGCACGGATAACGTCCATCCGCCCAACCCCCACACCTTCGGACGGTAATTACCGATATAGAAGTCCCCGGCAACACCCATACTGGGGTATGAATACACTTCACCCACACTATAATTCCAAAGCGCCGCTTCGTTTCCAGTCAGCGCGTATTCCCGTGCGTACGTGACCGAAATTTTGGAGCTTCCGATTGGGGCACCCGCAGCCGGCGGTAAATTGTAATCTAGCGTTTCTCCGGGAGTAATGTCGCCGCCCAAGTCCGTCTGGGTCGCCAGCACCGTTCCAAACTCGTCTTTGATTTCGACTGTCTGGGTTGCCACTTCCGACTCGGAAGATCCAGTCACCGAATGTAAAGGTACATTAAAAGCATAATCCGCCGTTCGTCCTTCCACTCGGTCACTAAAATAAGACAAAAAGAAGGGAACGCCCGTCAGAGGGATACTCTCTCCAACCGCTCTTTCTTGCATGCGAATTTCGGAACCACTACAAACCGCCGGGCGGTCATTTCGAAAGGGCTCCAAGGGCGGTTCCGACTGACCCGTCGATGCAGTTGCCGTGCACCCTCCCACCATGCTGCAATACTGGTGGTCCAAACCGCAACTCTCACTCATTGCGATATCCTTTGTGTGAACTGCGACGCTTGCCCACACGTACCCGCCATACGAAGGGTTGAACTCGATGTGTGAATAGGTTTCACATTTTAAACCCGTGGTGCCCGCTACAATAGATGCGCATTGAGCTTCAACGTCGGCAACACAGCCCGCGTTTGCATCAAGTGATGATGTAAAGACAAGGAGTTTTATAGCCAGAACAAATAAGAGACACCATCGGTGGGACACGGAAAACGGATTCATCAAAAATTCCTCGTTCTACTAAATTAAGATCTTCAAATCCTAACGACGAGTGAATCAATCACAATGAAATTCTGTTTAGAATGAACAAACCAAGCTTTGTAGGATCTCTCAATCAGCCGGAAATCTTAGTTCAACTTCTTCCGCGCCCGCTTCTTGACCAAAGTCTTCCGCGAACGCACAACCGTCTTCGCCTTCGCACCCGCAGAATCCGCGCTCTCCCCCACCCAAAACTGAAGCGCAAAGAAAACAATCGCAACCAGCGAACCCCAAAGCTTGATCGACCAAAACTCAAGCGCGAGACCCACCGACCCCAAAGTCTTCGCCGTGATCGCACCCACCACCAACGCCGATCCGAATAAAATCCAAAAGTCGCGAAGCTTGCCCCGGCGAATCGCCGCCTCCGCGCCGACGACGAGAACGGGGTACACAAAAAGAAAAACATGGAACCAAGCCAAGGGCTGCACCAGCGGCATCACCGCCAACCACCCAAGCCACTGCACCTGCGCCGGAAGCCGGCGTGAAAACCAGAACCAAAGCCCGCCCAAAAGCAGCATCGAAAATGCAATCGCGCCCAAGACGTGGACCGAGTTCCTTTCGTCCAGCCCCCCCTTGCGCAAGACCAGCGAGGGCATCCCCTGCACTTCGCGAGTCGTGAATCCGATGCGGACCGAATCGACGTCGTCCGTCCCCGAGAACATCGCCTTCGACCACTCCGTCCGCATCGCGCCGTAGCGCCCGTCGTAAGCGTGGAGGTAAATCGGAAGCGAGAGCACGGCGAAAAGCGCCGCGCAACCAAGCATTGCCTGGCCAAGTTTCTTTCGCGAACGCGCGTGGACCATCGGAAAAAAAGACGTGAGCTTCGCGCTCAACGCCAAATTCAAAAAGAAAAACCGCGTGAAGGAGCTCTTCAAAGGATCCGTCCACACTGCGATCGCCAAAACCACCAGCGTAATCTGCCCGGTCATCCCGTGGCTGCCAAAGAGCGCGAAGAGCGTCGTTAAAAAAAGCGCCTGCACCCAAGGCCGCACTGCCGGAATCGGCGAAGCCGCCTTCCCGGTTCTTCCGAATCCCTGGTGCATCCGCACCACGATCGCGACCAGCGCCGCCGCCTCGATCAATCCCCAAATAATTTTCGCCGACTCGAGATCTAAAAATCCGAACGGGAGAAAAAACGGAAGCAACCACGGTGGGTACTTGAATACCATGTTTCCGAACGTGACCGTGTCGTAAGGCCGAACCCCGTCCCAAAACCGCTGCGCGACCCGGTGGAAAACATGGAAATCGTCGCCGCGAGAAAACGTGCGAAGCAAAAGGATCACGCCGATAAAAGCGACGACGCCAACGAGAAGGCCGAAAAAAATACGCGGTGAATTCTTCTTGAATTTCACTTTAGCGCTTTTGGTCCGCCCGCCAACTCATATGGTATTCAAGATACTCGACCTTTTCCGCCGCCGGCGTCGCCCGGAGCGGATTGCGCGTATCGATCATCACGGCGATCTCGTGGGTGAAGTCTTTGTCCGCGGCGTTTTTCTCCGCGTTCGGATGCGGGCCGTGATGGATCCCGAGCGGATGCCAGGTGATCGCGCCGGCGGCGATCCCCTCGCGGGAAAAGAAATTGCCCGCATGGTAAAAGAGCACTTCGTCGAAATCGATATTGCGATGGTAAAACGGAACCTTCATCGCCCCCTCTTCGTTTTCCAAAGGCCGCGGGAGAAAAGAACAAATCACGAAATTCCGCGATACGAACGTCGTGTGGACGGAAGGCGGCAGATGGTACCGAGGGGAAACGACGGGCCGGATTTCCGAGACATTGATCGCCCACGGCGCGAGATCGCCCTTCCACCCCGAAGCATTCAACGGATGGAACGGATAAAAGACGTGCGTCCACGCACCCTCGCGCTTGATTTGGAGTTCCCACTCCCCGGTCGAGGTTTGTCCCGAAGTTTTTTCCACCGCGGAAAGCGTTGGCGTTCGCATCACCATCGGATCAAACTGCGCGTGACGGCCTAACATCCCGCGGTCGGGAAGCTCAATTTCGCCCGCCGATTCGACGACGAGATGCACGTTCGCTTCCGAAGGAACAAAGCGATAAGTCGTTCCGCGCGGAAGGACGATGTAATCGCCCGCGGAATACGGCAGGTCTCCGTAATCCGTTTCTAGCAGCCCCGCACCTTCGTGGATAAAACGAACTTCGTCTCCATCCCCGTTTCGCGCGAAGGCGGACATTTCGTCGGCGAGCTTCGCAATCCCAATTCGAACGTCCGCGTTTTCAAGCATCCACTCCGCCCGGCCGACGGACGCGCCGTCGCTCCGGGTAGCGTAGTAGGCTCTTGGCTTGAGCTCGCCTTCGATCCGATTCCATCCTGTCGGCGGGTGGCGGTGGTAGAGGTGGCTCGTCCGACCGAAAAATCCTCGGCGCCCGTGCTCTTCTTCGTAGGTGCCTTTGGGGATTTTTACGTGGGGTTGGGCGGCGACTTCGCCTTGCGACCAACCGAAACCAGACGGGTACGACGAGTTTTTGGGGGATGACGACATGCTTAAAGACTTATCCCGACCTAATTCCTCCTGTCACCCTTCACGAGCAAGGTTTTAACGATATAATGCGGCGCGCACTCACGACTTTCGCCCTGATTCCGGCTAGCCTTTAGGAACACCTGTGCGACACTCCGAAGAAAAGGATCCTTTGGGTAACTCGACTCTTCCACCGCACTCCCTCTCGCTTCCTCTCCACCTCAGCACGCACGAAGCCCAAGGTTTCGTTGCCGGGGAGACGATTGCCCAATACGAGCTTGGGTCGATGCGGAATTTCGTCTATTTGATCCTGGATCCGGCGACCCATGCGGCCGCGATCGTGGATCCGCAGCGCGACTTGCGGCCGCTGGACGATCTCAAATCGCATGGTTACCGCCTCGATTCGGTCCTGTTGACCCACACCCACCACGACCACGTCGGAGGACTCCCGGAAATCGCCGAGCGATTCCCCGACCTCCCGATCTACCTCCACTCCGACGACGCGTTTCGGTTGAAAAAGATCCCCGCTGACCGCCTTCGTCCGCTCGGCGACGGAGCGACTCTAAAGATCGGCACCCTCACGATCCGTGCACTCCATTCCCCGGG
Source organism: uncultured Bacteriovoracaceae bacterium (assembly GCA_964485835.1). GTDB lineage: Bacteria > Bdellovibrionota > UBA1018 > UBA1018 > UBA1018 > JACMQW01. The sequence continues at coordinate 2,761 of CAZAKW010000037.1, read as the reverse complement.
CCACAGTGCGGGCGAACTCTGTTACGTCGTCGACGAACGGTATCTGCTTACCGGCGACACGCTCTTTATCCGAGACTGCGGGAGAACGGATCTGGAGACGGGAGACCTTCAAGCGATGTTCGAAACACTCCAAAAACTCAAAGCCTTACCCGATGCCTTGGTCGTACTTCCTGGCCACCACTACGCCGGGGAAACGGCGAGCCTCCTTGGCGTGGAGAAAAGAACAAGTCCTCCTTTACTCGCGGGCAGTGCCCAAGAACTCGGAGAACTTCCCTGATGGGACATTCCCAACCCCGCGATCTTAAAACGACGCTTGCCCTCGCGGTCGCTGCCGTCGGCGTCGTGTTCGGCGACATCGGGACCTCGATTCTTTACACGTTCCAAGAATGTTTCCACGGGACGGGCCTCCGCGTGGACTACGACAACGTGATGGGAATCACGTCGCTGATCATCTGGTCCCTGCTTCTCGTGGTCACGCTAAAATATGTTTGGATTATGATGAACGCCGAGAACAAGGGCGAAGGCGGAATTTTTTCGCTCCTCTCGCTTGTGCCGTTGCCGATGCGTTTCAACAACAAAGGAACGCTCGCGGTCGCCTCTCTTCTCGGCGTCGCCGGCGCGTCGCTTTTCTTTGGCGATGGAATCATCACGCCCGCGATCTCGGTCTTGTCCGCCATGGAAGGGCTTGAGCTTGCCGATCCGGCGCTTGAAAAATACATCATGCCCGGCGCGCTGATCGTGATCGTGGCTCTTTTCGCGATCCAGAAAAAAGGCACCGGCAGCATCGGAAAATATTTCGGCGTGATCGTGGTAATCTGGTTTGCCGTCACCGCGTTCCTCGGTCTACGCCAAATCGTCGAATACCCAACCGTGTTAAAAGCGTTCAACCCCCGTTACGCGACCCACTTCTTCCACCAAGAAGGCTTCGGCGGGTTGAAAGTTCTCGGCTCCGTCGTGCTTGCGATCACCGGCGGCGAGGCGCTTTACGCGGATATGGGGCATTTCGGTCGGCGGCCTATCCGGATCGCCTGGCATTGGATCGTTTTTCCCGCCTTACTCTTAAATTACCTCGGCCAAGCTGCGCTGATTATCCAACACCCGGAAACCGCGGTTCGTCCATTTTACCATCTCCTCGAAGATCGCGGAATTCTCTACTACGGGCTTGTGGGGCTTGCGATGTCCGCAACCGTCATCGCCTCGCAAGCGATGATCACCGGCGCCTTTTCGGTCACCCATCAAGCGATCCGCATGGGTCTTTTCCCGCGACTGAACGTGATCCACACTTCCGAGGATCTCGAAGGACGCGTCTATATCCCGTTTATCAACTGGGCCCTGGCGTCGGCCTGCGTGACGACGGTCCTCGTCTTCCAAAAATCGAGCAATTTGGCGGCCGCGTACGGTCTCGCGGCGATGGGGACGATGTTCATGACGACGCTGGTTTTCGCATTCGTCGCGACTTTTCGGTGGCGCTGGGCGCTTTGGCGGGTCGTACCACTCGTCTTTCTCATGGCGATTATCGACGTCGCTTTCCTCTACGCGAATATCTTGAAAATCCCCGACGGCGGTTACTTGCCGCTTGCCATCGGGATCGTCGTTTTTTACGTGATGGTGAATTGGCAGTACGGACGCGCACGCCTCTCGAAATTTTACCGCGAACGCTCAAAGACGATGGATCACTTCTTTGAAGAGATCGAATGCAAACAAACCCGGCGCATCTCCGGCTGCCTGGTCGTCCTGGCCTCGAACGAAAACAAGGTGCCACCCGTGCTCGCGCGACTCGTCGATTCGATGCACGTGATCCACGAGCACGTGGTGCTGGTCACCGTGATGACGGAAGACGTGCCGTACGTGAAGCTAGACGAGCGCGTGCGGGTGACCGACATGATGCATAACGTGTCGAGGGTGATCCTCCGTTATGGATTTATGGAATCGATGGACGTGCCCGACGTCCTCTCTCGGTGTTACTTCTCGCATATGAAGTCGTTTCCCTCGGCCACCGCGACGTACTTGCTCGGACGCGAGACGTTCATCGTCGACAGTGATTCCTTTTTCGCCCGCGTCCGGCAAACGATTTTTTCGGCGATGAGCCGCAACACCTCTTCCGCTTCGGATTACTTCAATCTCCCGGCCAATCAAGTTCTCGAGCTTGGAGCGCAGCTCGCGGTATGAGTCGGGAAGCGAACCTCGCATTGATCCGGTGTTTCGAGATTCTCGCGGAAACGCTTTCGTTCTCGCTCGCTTCCGAGCGGCTTCGGCTCGCCCAATCGAACGTCTCGCGGCAAATCAAGCTCCTCGAAGAGGCGCTCGAAGTGCGCCTCTTCCACCGCACTCGCCACGGGGTTTCGCTCACGCCGGAGGGAGAACGCTTCCGGGAAGAGATCCTGCCCTTAACCCAGGAGCTTCGCGAACGTCTCGGGAAATTTTCCAACCGCCAGCTCGAAGAAGCGGGCGAGATCAAAGTCGGATCGTTTTCCGAAATCGGGCGGAACTTCTTCATGCCGCTTTGCCTGGAGTTCCAAAAGAAACATCCCGCGGTTACCGTCGAGATGTTTTACGAAAGCGAAGCCGCGATCCTCCAGATGATCACAAAAAGCGAGATCGAATTCGGCATCGTCGCGAATCCCCCGATTATCGAAGGGCTTGCGGCGTTTCCGCTACTCAAACAAAAAATCGCGCTTTTCGGTCCGGCCGGCGTCGCAACGCCTACCCGCGAAGACCTGGAATCCGCGCCGTTCGCCGCCTACGAAAAAACCGACGCCTT
>CAZAKW010000036.1:324-14247 GCA_964485835.1 uncultured Bacteriovoracaceae bacterium | reverse complement strand
ATCGCACATACTCAAGCGGGCCCATCGAAAGACTCTCGTCGATCACGGAGAGTGGAGTCCGATTGCGGAATATGACGTAGTCGTGACCTGGCACCACGAAAAAATCAATCCCCTCAACCGCATCCCCATGAACCCGTGAACGAACCGTGAATCCGGTATTTTTAGCTCCTTTCCGCCCAATCTTCGTGTACCAACCGTCTCCAAACATTGCCGCCTGGCCCGCTTGATCCTTGATCGATTGAAGCACGTTGGGGTACCCACTCGCCCCACGCGTGATGCTCTCAAACGCTAAGAACTGGTCCGTTTCGTGCGCGACAACTTCGATTTTAAGTTCCCGAGCCGTCTTAAAGCTGGGTCGATAGCCCACGTAAGTGTCCGAAGGGCCCAATGGCACGCCCGTCCCAAGCGGAAGACTTGGAAGCGGCTCCCGCGCAAGCCATACCGACAAACTCGAGGAGGGAGCCAAAGTCCTCGAATCAATCCGTTTTCCGTACGCAATCAATTTCGATCTCAGCCCGACCCGGTCTAAATCTAAACTCGCTCGTTCGACATCCATCGCATGCCAATAGAGTTTCAATCCGTTATTTCTAATTTGTTTGGCCGTGTAGTTATCGATCGACATGCGTTCTGGATCAAACGCCCGAATCAACGGCAGAACCTTCGCTTCCTCCGACCCTGGCAGTTTCGCGCCATATTGGAACGCTTTGCCGTAAAATCGAAGCACCGATAAAATCTCGGGATTCATCCCCTTAGCGGCACGAATCGTCTTCGCGTGATTGGGTTCAAGGTAAAAACGAATGGTTCCCTCGGAGAGATCCTCCAAAAAAAAGTTCCGCTTGGACTCCCACTCTTTTACATCCCGGACCACCGACTCTCCCGCTACCGGATCGGTAAGCTCGATCAATCCCGAAGAGTAGGAATCCGTGTGTTGATTCTGAAAGTCCCAACCCAACAAAGCGTCCTTGTGGCTCGGCTCGCCGCGAGTCCCACGGTCGACCCGCAAAAAGCGAACTTCCCAAATCGACTTCGCACCCTGCAAATGTCCGAATTTTGTTTGCATCACCGACTCAAGTTCCCGGGCCGCCCGCTCATGCGCGTCGGGCGGCGCATCCGGTCCCAGATCAATCACGACATCCGCGTCCTGCGTCGATCGATAGACGTCGTAGTAATCGTATTCAAACCGAGAATCAAAGTACTTTGCGGGTTTCCCACTCCGCTTTAACTCTTCGTTCTCGAGATGTTGTCGAACGTAGCTGCCAAACCCGACCGCCGTACCTCCCGCAGCGTAAATTTTAAAGCCACGTGTTTTGCCGTATTCGTTCAGAAATCGAAACTCCTCGACGCGAGCGCGACGATCGAAGATCGCCTGCTCGAGTGTCGACGAAGCGATTTGTAGAGCGTCGCTAGAGGGAGCTCGAAAAGCCGAGACCGGGATTCGATCTAAAGAATGAGGCGAACCCAAAAATTCAGGGGTAGCGCACCCAACGCTGCCGACCAGTAGCGCGAGAAGAATAGGAAGCGATCTAAGACCTGGATGGCGCACCTGTCCCATTGACTACGTTTCGGCGGATCCTTTAATCTTCTGAAACGTCAAAGGCATGACGGCAAAGGGGGCGAGCCCTTCATGGACTCGCCCCCTTTGCCTAAATGAGAGGTCTGCGGCGCCTTAAAAAGGCAAGACCACACCGAAGTTAATCACTTCGCGGCTGAAATCGAATCGCAGATCCAGCATATCCATCGCGTAAAAAGCGCCGACTCCGAACCGAGGATGAAACGCGAAGCGATCACCATACTTATTGTCGCCGCCGTTGCCCGCGAATCCACCGAGCGCGAAAAAGGTCCACTTTTCGTCTTTCACAAAGTCCCAGCGGAGATGGGTCGAGTAAAACCAAAATGTCGCTCCGGACACGAAGACGGGCCCCACCTGAAGCTCCAGGAAAACCGGATTCACGATATCGGGCACGAAACCGTCGCGAACGACTTTCGCCGCGATATTACCGACGACCGAAAGACCGCCATGGGTATCGATCAAGCCAAAGCCCGTGGAAGCCCCAAGCGTAAAATTGTTCGGCGGATGGTAGCTCTTATAATCTTCGGCCATCGCTACGCCGGACGAAAGACCAAGAATCGATGCAAGGACTGCGGAACGTACGAAGAGTGTAAAACGGTTCATGCGAATCTCTCTTTCAAGGGAAGAGTTTGGAACGGAAGTTTTTAGTGTTCCAACACTAGCTGACCTCGCCGTGGGGTCAAGTCTGCTCCCAACGATTCAGAAAGTTTTTCAAGATCGCTCCGGTCGCGCCCCAAACCCGATGGGCGTCGATCTGGAATACGTCGATCGGTATGGAAACCGTCTTTTCGGCATGGCGGACCTCTCCTATTTCCTGGGAGTAAACGCTCGGCAAACGAAGCGCTTCGAGGCGCGACCAAAACCAAAGATCGATCTCGTCGGGACTGGGCGTGATCCGGATGATCTCACGCGGCACACGCAGCATCCCGACGACAGGAGTGATTTGGAATCCGGTCGGCGTCCAGAGCGGAGGCAGCGATCCAAAAACCTCAATCGCGTCGCAAGGGATGCCCATTTCCTCTTCGGTTTCACGCAACGCCGTCGCTTCGATCGATCCGTCGCCTGGGTCTTGTATGCCGCCGGGTAGCGCGTATTGTCCTTTATGCGTCGCGACTCGATCTGTTCTTCGCGTCAACAATACCGAGATATCGTGATCGACGTCGTTATCCTCGCCCGAAAGTCCGCAAAGGAGGAGAACGGAAGCCGGCCGACCTCCTGGATTCGGCCGATACGAATACGGCACGTCCACTTGTCCCAGAGCGTGCAATCGACTCGCGATTCGACGATACTTCGAATCGAAAATTTCCGAAAATCGCTTGGTCATAACGAAGGATCGCTCGGTCTGAGCACGATGCCGTAGACCTTCGCCTTACGGTAGAGCGTCGCACGATCGATGCCGAGAATTTCGCTCGCTTTTGACTTATTAAATCCCGTTTCGGCCAAAACCCGCAGGATATGCGCTCGCTCCACGGTCTCTAAAGATTCGGAACCTAAGTCCGGCGACGCCGCGTCTACGGCGCTCTTCCCCGCGAGCTCCGGAAAGTCCTCGATTTCGAGAATCACGCCCGCGCTCATCGCCACCGCTTTTTCAAGCACACGCTCCAGTTCGCGTACGTTTCCTGGCCACGAGTAGTTCCGTAAACAATCCAGCGCACTATCCGCGAGATGGGAAATGGGCTTTCGGTTTTTCTCGGCGTAGCGAGCAAGGAATACGCCCACTAATTCCGGCAAATCTTCAATCCGGTTTCGGAGCGCGGGAATCTCGATCGCCAGAACATTTAAGCGATCCAAAAGCTCGGGACGAATCGCATCGATACGAGCAAGTTCGTTTGCCGGTATCCGCGCGGTCGCGATCCATCGAACGTCGATTCCCCTCGTTTCGGCCGCCTCGATCGCGCGAAGCGTCCGAGATTGTTCGGACGGGGTCAAACCGTGCAACTCCTCGATCAATAGGGTGCCGCCAGCCCACCTCTCCAGATTTTCTTCCAGGCCCAAAAAATCCTCTCGCTCCGCGAGAACGACAAACGGTCCGGATTTGCGAGCGCCGTTTTCGTGGATCGCGCGTGCGACTAAAGCCTTACCCGTGCCGGCCTCGCCGGAAATCAATACGCTGCTCGACGCCAGGCTTGCCCGCGCAATCCGCCGGTAAACTTCCACGATTTGGGGCGAACGCCCGGTGAGCGAACGAGCGAGATGCGGAGACACGCCTCCGGTAATCCCGACGGCTTCCGTATGGGGAGCCCGAAGGACTTCGGAGACTTTCGCCGCTCGTGCGACCAACGATCGCAAGTCGTCCAAAGCGAACGGTTTGGAGATATAGTCGAATGCTTCTTGCTTGAACGCGTCGAGGGCGCCGTCCATCGATCCGAATCCCGTCATTAAAATGAAGACGGAAGGCGCCCGTTCTCCTGCTTTTTCCGAGACTTTCATCTCGCGGAGCAGATCGAACCCACTTTTACCGTGCATCTGCACGTCGCTGAGAATGATCGAAAAATCTTGCTGTGCGACGAGTGCGGAAGCCTTTTCCCCTGTATCCGCAAGCGTCGTCGGATACCCCTCCTTGCGTAAAACTTCGCCTAAGAGCTCCAGCGAAACGCGATCATCGTCCACCACGAGAATCGTTGTTTGGTGTTTATCCATCGCTCTCCCTCCGATAAGGCATCTCGATCCGAACTTCCGTCCATTCACCCCGGCGCGAATCGATCTCAAGACGCCCGCCGTACCGTCCGACAACCTCGCGGCAAATCGACAATCCCAGGCCCGTCCCTTCGCCCGGCGACTTGGTGGTGAAAAAGGGTTGAAAAACTCGCTCCAAATCCTCGGAAGCGATCCCTTCCCCGTTATCCCGGATCTTCAGCTCTAAATGGTCGGTGCCGTCGACCTGCTTCAGCCGGGTCGAAAGCCACAGCATTCGGTTCGACTCCCGTTGATGCCGGATCGAATCGAGGGAATTGTTGACCAAATTTAGAAGCACCTGCTCAAGATCGACGGGGACGATGCGGATAGGCCCTAGGTTTCGATCGAACTCCCGATCGATACGTACGCCAAGTTTATCGAAACGTGGTCCGACGATGCCGAGCGTCTTTTCAATCACTTGATGGGGATCGACAAGCTGGCGCTGTGAGACCGGCTTTGCCGTGCTTTGCAAGAATCCCCGTACGATTCCGGCGATCTTCGAGAGTTGGCCTTCGATCACGCTGAAGCGATCGACTGCGTTCGGGGATTTCGGGGAGGATTCCTCTGAAGCTTTTCTCGCGGTTTCCTCTTTAAGAAGCGCCAGATGCCCACCGATCGCGTTGAGCGGGGTCCCAATCTCGTGCGCAAAACTCGCAGTGAGCTGGCCGAGCACGGCGAACTTCTCGAGGTTCAGCAGATTTCTCTCGGTCTCGTGGAGCTGGGAACTCAAAAGAAGATTCGCGCGCTCCGCTTCGCGAAGCTTGCGGTCGTTCTCGATCGTCTTGCGAAGCGCGAGGTTCAGCAGGAAAAAAAGTAACGTCGAAACGAGCACGCCGCCGACGACGAACATATTCGCCAAAAGCCGCACGAGCCGGGAAGCTAATCCGACGGAGACCACCACCCGCACGGAGCCGATCGGATGGGGTTCCTGCATCGACGTCTCCGCCGAATCACCGTAAATGGGGACGCGAATGTCCCACCCGTTCTCGGGGCCATCGACTTCCTCACGAAGCGCGGACGTGATGCGTGAAATTTCCGGTGCCTCGTAATGGACGTCCGCCGGATCTTCCTCCACGGACGACGCAACCAATAGATGCTTTCCCGTCTCGGGGTCTTTCGCAAAGACCTCAATCCGACGAATATTGGCTTGCAGATAAAGGAACTCACGCACGCGTGACTCGATCACCGTCGCCCGGTCCTCGCGGGAGAAAAGACGCTGCGCGATCACTTCACTGGCAAGCGTCTTACCCGCGGAAATACCGATTTGCTCGATTTCACGTAGGAGGGTGGGCTGGATGTAAAGATGCGCGGCGAGGACCAGAATGCTAAAAACCGGGATGAGCACGGCGATCAGCGCAAGCGAGATCTTCGTCCGCAACTCAAACTGGATCCGCTTTTTCAGTCGTTCAAGCCGATGCATCGGGGCCCGCCTCGTCTCAAGCTTTAACACTTGCGCCGAGTCGCTAATAGTGGCTTGAATCGGACGCAATGGTTCTCAAACGCGGTCGCATTGTTGCTCTACGTCAACCCTCAGGCGATGCCCCTTCCGAATGGGTCATAAGCCTGCGTGGGCTTGGAGGTGTGGAAGAAATCCGCCTGGAAATCCCGGCTGGGGAATCGGCGCCTGGACTTCGCTTAGGCGATCTCGTCGAAATTTCGGGAGGCAGCGCGAAAAACCTCCGTGTTCTGACTCGGTCGCTTCGACCGGGGAAGTCGGAGTGGATGGAACGGACCCTCGATCCACGCCGCCTTCACGCGACGCGGATCCGCGCCGAAGTTGAGCGCGGGATCCGGGAATTTTTCCTCGCCCAAGGATTTCTGGAAACGCGGACTCCGCTCTTAGTTCCCTGTCCCGGCATGGAGATCCACATCCGCCCGTTCGAGTTGAAAACCGGCGCTTATCTTCCGACTTCGCCCGAGTTCGCGATGAAACGCTTATTGGTTGGCGGCCTTGAGAAGATTTTTCAAATTTGCCCCTCCTTCCGCTACGAACCGCTTTCAACGACCCACCATCCCGAGTTCACGATGCTTGAATGGTACCGGGCCTACGATTCGATCAAAACGATCCAAGCCGATACGGAGTCTTTGCTTGAGTATTTGGCCATCCGAATCCTTGGAAAGCCGCAGATCGAATTCCAAGGGCGGAAAATTTCCGTGAAGACGCCTTGGCCGAGGCTTCGCGTCCGGGACCTCTTTCTTGCGATCGGAGTGGATCTAGTGGCCGCCGCCACCCCGGAGGCGCTGGCGCGCGAGTGCGAACGCCTTGGCATCGCTTCGTCCGCGGCCGACACCTGGGACGACCTCTATTTCCGGATCTGGTTGAATCGAATCGAGCCAGAATTACCTGCGGATCAAGCCGTATTTGTCGAACGGTACCCGCCCTCCCAAGCGGCGCTCGCGACGTTGGATCAAGATCCCGACGGATCGGTTTGGGCGAAGCGCTTCGAATTTTATGCCGCCGGTCTTGAACTGGGGAATGCCTTCGAGGAACTGACCGACGCCTTGGAACAGCGTTCCCGCTTCAAGCGCGATATGTTTGCCCGAACGGAAATTTACGGCGAACGGTTCCCACCTTCCCCTCTGGACGAAGAATTTTTAGGCGCGCTTGAAGAAGGATTACCCCCTTCAGGCGGGATCGCGGTCGGTGTCGATCGTTTGGTAATGCTGCTTGCGAACGAGCCCGAACTTGAAAAAACGCTTTGGTTGAAAAGCCACACCGGTTTAGGCGAGCCCGACGTATTAGTTTAAACCGGATCGATGTCCGTGCTGGCCGCGGGGTCGGCCGCTTCGACGGCCTCTTGGTAACGATAAAGCTTGGCGTAATATCCCCCGGCGCGGAGAAGCTCGGAGTGGGTGCCGCGCTCGACTAGACTACCTTTATGGAGCACGAGAATCGAATCGGACTTCCGAATCGTCGCTAGACGATGGGCGATGATCAAAAGCGTTTTCCCGCGACTTGCCCGCTCAAGCGCCGACGTCAATTTCCGCTCGGTCTCCGAATCGACGTTTGAAGTCGCCTCGTCTAGAATCCACACGTCAGGATCCTTTTCCACCGCGCGCGCAAACGCGACCATCTGCCTTTCGCCCATCGAGAGATTCGAGCCCCGCTCGTCAAGTTGAAGCGAGAGAGGTTTGGAAAACTCCGTCTCTTCCAAGGCGCGGATCGCCGCCGAAGAAAGTGGACGCTCCCCCGCCGGATCTTCGGCGTTCGCCCAGAGGTCGATGTTGTCGGAGACCTTGCCCGAAAAAAGAAAGACGTCCTGTTGGATCAATCCGATCCGATCGCGCAAAGCGCGCTTGGGAAGATCCCGGATATCCTGGCCGTCGACTAAAATTCGCCCGCGATTCGGAGGATAAAAACGAAGCAGAAGCGCGATCAAAGTCGTCTTGCCCGCACCGGTGTGGCCCACCACCCCCACGGTCGTACCCTCTTCGATCCGGAGATTGAAATCGCGTAAAACCCAGTTTTCGTCTTTATAGGCGAACCAGACGTTCTCAAACTCTATCGTTCCCTGCAGACGCCCAATCGATTCGAGCGCCCGGTCCGACTCCGCCGGAGTCGTTTCCGTCTCCCAATCCAACAGTCCGTAAATCCGTTCCGCCGACGTTAAGCCGGAAAGAAAAACGGTCCACCGGTCCACCACTTCGCGGATGGGTTGAAAAAGAGCCAATAGAAAGGCAATAAAGGTTACGAGTTCGCCCGGCGTGAGCGGACTTGCGAAAAACCATGCGCCTTGCTCGCCTAAGGAAAGCGGGATCACCCCGAGGGCCATCGCTCCGCCCACCGCTAAAACCATTCCGACACCTAAGCCCGACGACCAGGTGATCAACGGTTGAAAATAGGCGTAAACCCGCACGGACGCGATCAACGACTGCGCGTACGCATCGTTCACCTCGCGAAATCGCTGCCGGTGCAACGAAGTCCGATTAAAGAGATGCACCATTTTCATTCCGAGGATGTTTTCGGCCAAGAACGCATTCAAAGAAGAAATGCGCATTCGACTCTCTCGGTAAGCGACCACGAGTCGTCGAGAAAAACGGATCGAAAAGAGAACGAGCACGGGGAATACGGCGACCGAGACCAGCGCGAGCCTCCAGTTCAATGCGAACAACCAAACGAGACTGCCGACGATGAAAAGAAGATTTCCGATGAAGGTGACAAAGCCGGACGAAAACATCTCGCTCATCGAAGAAGTATCGTTCGTCAGGCGGGTGATCAGCCTTCCGACCGGGGTCGCATCAAAGGTGGAAATTGGCAAACGTTGGTAAAGAGAGAAAATCTGCAGACGCAGTCGCTGCATCAGGCGTTGGGCCAGAATCTCGAATGCGTATTGCTGCCCGATCACGCTCACAATCCGCACCAGAATTAAGCCGAAATACGCGACCGCGAAGCGGGCGAGCAACGATAAATCTTTCGACAAAACGGCGTCATCGATCGCGCGTCCGAAAAGTCGAGGCTCGTAAAGCGTAGCGGCGGTTCCCGCCACGACCAAACCGACTCCGAGCGCGAAGGGCGCTTTTTCATTCACGACATCGCCTAAAAGCCGCCGAACGATCGCCCCCGAAGGCCGCCGCCCCCGAAAGTCCTCGGCTTCCACGTAATGGTCGAGCGCCTTACTCACCGGCGCTACCGCTTTCCAAACCGAGTTTGGCATCCACCTGCCGCATGTAGGACTCAAGATCTTCCTTAAGTCGCTGCTCTTCGTAGAATTTCGCGTAAATACCGGAAGGACGTCGGATCAATTCCGAGTGCTTGCCTTCTTCGACGAGTTCGCCTTTTTCGAGTACGAAGATTCGGTCCGCTTGCTGGACGGTCGAAATGCGATGGGCGGCCACTAGCTCAGTCGGACGACGCGGTCGCGAGCGCAGGGCACTCAGGATTTTTTCCTCCGTGCGCACGTCAACCGCAGAAAGTGCGTCGTCGAGCATCAAAATCGCCGGATTCGTCGCGAGCGCCCTTGCGAGCGAAATCCTCTGCTTTTGGCCGCCGGAAAGATTCACCCCCCGTTCGCCCAAAAGCGTACGGTACCCAAGAGGCAAACCACGAATCTCGTCGTCCACGGCGGCGATCCTCGCCGACGCCGTAATCAACTCCTCACGAGATTCGGAGGTCGGCGGAAGTTTGCCGAAGCCGATATTATCCTCGACCGGATCGCTAAAGAGAAAAACGTCTTGAGAAACGAATCCAATTTGGGAGCGAAGTTCTTCTAAATCCCACTCCTCCACCGGAATCCCATCGATCCAGATCGTACCGACCGGAGCCGGATAAAGCCGCGGTAGGAGCGAGAACAGGGCAGATTTTCCGCTTCCGATCCGACCTAAAAAAGCACATCGCATTCCCGGCTCGATGGTGAGCGAAAGATTCCTTAAGACCAGACGATGCTCTGGGTCGTCGGGGAATGAGAAATTGAGATTTCGGATTTCGATCCCGCCCCGCATCCCGCCTTCGGAACGTCGCGGGTCGCTTGGCGGCAGAATCGGCGATGACTGGGAGAAAATCTCGTTTAAACGCGTTGAGCTCGCCAATGCGCGCTGGTAAGAGCTCGCGGCGAGTCCAAGGGCCATCATCGGCCAGACCATTTTTTGGATGTAGCGTTGGAAAGCGACAAAGGTTCCCAGGGTCACGGCATCTTCGATCACGAAGCGTCCTCCGAACCACAGGAGCAAGACGATGCCCAGGCTTGCGAAAAAATCCATGAGTGGACCAAAGGAGCTTTGCACCCGTGAGAGCTTGAGATTCCGGCGAACGTACTCTTCACCGAGCTTACGGAACCGATCGTATTGGTGGGTTTCCCGCGCGAAGGCCTTAACGACGCGAATGCCGTTGAGATTCTCCTGCGCCATGGCGGAGACGTCCGAGAATTGGTCTTGAGCGGACTTGTAGCGAGCGTGAACAGCACCTTCGAGCTTCCAAACGATGTAAGGAATGGCCAGGATGGGGATCAAGGAAATTCCCGTCAGCGTGGGCGAGAGCCAAAACATCACGATCGGAACGGTCGCCAGATAAAAAATCGCGTCCGCGAAAATCAAGATTCCAGGGCCCATGAACTGTCGCACGGACTCCACGTCGCTATTCGCGCGCGACATCAAATCGCCCACGCGATTCTTGTCGTAAAATCCGGCCGACATGCCGAAAAGGTGGTTGGCGAAATCGGCGCGCAAGTCCCGACCGGCAAGGTGACTTGCGCGAACCAGGAAGATTCGCCATCCCCATCGACAGAATCCTTGGACGAATAAAACAAAGACGTAGCCCGCCGCGAACTTCGCGACGTCAACGTAAGGAGATTTTTCAACGATCGAATCGATCGCGCTTTTCAAGATCAGCGGCGGAAGGATCTCAAGTAAATCAACCAGCACGAGCATGACCATCCCGAAGCCAACAAGCTTACGGTAACGATGGAGATACTTTCTTATGAGCGAAGTTCGCGCCCGAAAAGCTGCCGAAAACATAGCTGAAAATCCGATACCGAAGGAAGGGAAGCGGCCGTGATTGGCGCCTCAAATACGGTTCTAACCTGAGTGATCGGATGCGGGAAACTCAAAGCGACGGCGTGGAGCATAACACGGGGAATTTCGACGCCACCTGCCTCTGCGCGATATCCGTAGGTGCGATCGCCGTAGATCGGAGTTCCCGCCGTGGCCAAGTGGACACGAATTTGGTGCATCCGGCCCGTGCGGGGCTTCGCCTCAACGAGCGCGGAGCCCGGCGCCACGTCCAGGACGCGGAAGTCGGTGATTGCGCGGTCTCCTCCCGATCGTACGGCCTGCATTTTCCCTGCTTTGCCGCGGTCGCGGGCAAGAAAGTTATCGACCTGCCACGTCTGTCCGATCTGCCAGCGCGCATTCCCGGTCGCCACGAGCGCGAGATATGTTTTCTGGGCGAGATGTTCCGCAAAGAGCCGACCCACCGCCGCGTTTGCTTCCTTCTTCTTGGTAAAGATCATCACCCCCGAAGTGTCCCGATCAAGCCGATGGTGGAGTCCGACATAACACTCCGGCCCGTCGCGTTCCGCCAGGTACTTTTTTAAAAGAGCGTAAAGGTTGGCGCGAGCCTCGTCGAGCGTCGGCTGGGTTGGAAGCCCCGCAGGCTTTGCCACTCCGATAATCCATTCGTCCTCAAACAGGATGGATTCCGGCCCTAGCTTCCATTCGCACGTGCGATTTCCGCCTACGGCGTTAACCCCTCCCCGTTCCGACTCGCTGAGAAGTTTCAGCGGATCCAGATAAACCTCAAGCCGCATTCCCGGGCGCACGGACTTGGAAGCGATCCGTACGCGTCCGCCGCCGATGTAAACGGCGCCGGCGATGATTAACTTACGAATTTTGCCTTTCGAAAGGACAATCCCCGTCCGGGTCACTTCGGGTAGCCCCGGTAAATAAGAGAAGAGAGCTTGATCGAGGCGCTGTGCGGGACAGTCTTTGGGAAGAACGAATGCGATTTTTACAGGAGGCATTCGCGCCTCATCTCAACTCGAGCACGACAGGTTCTCGCCGTAAAGGGAAGGAGCGTCCCGACTCGTCCCAGCCGACTACGGTCCACTCGGCTTCGAGTTTACCCAGTCGCAAAGGAACCACGATACGAATCTCAGAAGCGCCGTATTCTTGCCAAATCGAAAAATCCTGTTCGGCGCTCCACTTTGCGGGTTCGGCGGATTCCGCGTTTCGGTCCCAGAAATACCATTCGCGAGAAGCCCGAAGAGTCGGATGCTGGATGTCTTCGCAAACTTCCGCATACGCATCGTATTCCCCGTCGGTGGCAAAAAATCCGAGGAGTTCACCGTCACCATTCTTTAAGTAATAGATGTCGCGTAATCCGTAGGCGGACCAGCGGACCGCTTCGATTTCGAGCCGTTCGCTTTGCATGGGCGAGCATGGGGCGATCGGCGGCAGTTCCCCATGGGCGTACCCGGAATCGACGGCGCTCCAGGCAAGCGCGACTAAAACGATCGATTTGAATCGACGTACGAAAAGGCTTTCCATCATACGTCCCTCAGTCCAAGCATCTTGCGGGTTTCAGCGGGAGAGGCGACGGGCCGGCCGATTTCCCCGGCGATCCGAGAAATTCGGGCGACCAGTTCCGCGTTCGATCCGGCCACCACTCCTTTGGAATAGTAAATATTATCCTCAAAACCGACCCGGACGTGCCCCCCCATCACGAGCGCTTGCACGGCGACGGGAAGCTGATAGCGACCGATCCCGGCGACGCCCCAATGGGTTCCTTCCGGCATGAACGAAACGAGATGCTGAAGATTCTTCGGCTCTCCCGAAATCCCGCCCGGGACGCCGAGCACGAATTGAAAATGAAGGGGTCCATTCAACACCCCTTTTTTCGCCAACCGAAATCCCGTTTCGACCATCCCCGCTTCGTAAACTTCGAGTTCCGGCATCACCCCGTGCTCGCGCATTTTCAGTGCGAATGCTTCGATATCCTTGGGAGGATTTAAGAAAACTTCGTCGCCGAAATTGAGCGTGCCCAGATTTAACGACGCCATCTCGGGTTTAAGCGCGAGCGGTCGCGCCCGGTTTTCGACCGACTCTCCGACCGCTCCGCCCGTCGAGATTTGGATGATCACGCCCGGCGCGGCCTTTCGAATCGCGTCGATGGATTCCTTGAATCGTTCAGGACGCTGCGAAGGAGCGCCGTCGTCTTCCCGCACGTGGAGATGGATGATCGAGGCTCCCGCGCGCATGCACTCGGCGGCGGCGGCGGCTTGCTCGGCGGGCGTAACCGGTAGATTCGGCTGCTTTTCACGGGTTGTTTCCGCCCCGGTGATCGCGCAGGTGATGATGACGGGATTCATTTCGCCTCCTCCAGATGGTTTAGGATCCGTAAATAGCGATTCAAACTCTCCCAGAGGACACGATCGCGAACCTCGGAAGCAGGACGGTTTCGGGCGAGTTGTTCAAACCATTTCAGATGGAAATCGGCCTCGCTTCGATTCCGAAGCGCCAGACCAAAATCCACTTTTTCAAGCGCCAGTCGAGAAGCGGTCTGGGCATACCACTCGCCTAGTTCTTTCCCGGGCGGTTTATTTGCTTCCGGGGCCGCAGCCGCGATCCGAAGTTGCGCGGCTTCAAGCAGAATCCGCTTCATAACGGGCAGAGAACTCGTACGAAAAATATGCTCGTACGCCCCCGCGGCTTGGCTTTCGACGAACGGGACCGCGGTGTCCGCGCGCTCGGGCTCGTCTTCCCCCGCGGGCGGAGAAAGGCTCGCCAACGGTTTTCCACTTTCCGCAGTCACGCGCATCGGCGCAGGTAAATCTTTCTGCAAGAGGACCAATTCACGAATAAAAAAGGCTCGAGCGGCGGGTTTCGCCGTGGGCGCTTTCTGTTCGAATTGTCGGTAGGCCGAGGAGTGGGTCAATCCGTTAATAATGCCTTCAAACGAAGCTCCTTGGTCTAGACTAGAGCGGTACTGCGCGAAAAGTTCCGCGTCGCGAATATCGCGCTTAAAAATCACGCGAATCACTTCTCCTAAAAGTTCACCATGCTCCGCCGTCCGCTGCGCACTTGGAGTCGACATCTCGGTCGTTTTTGGAATTACGGGCTCCGAACCGGGGGGAGCGGGAAGCTTGAGGTCGCATCCCTGGAGACCAACGAAGCCCAGCAAAAACGCGCCGACCCAAGGCGAACCCAGCGCCTTTGGCGGTCGGGTCTTACCCATGAACCCTGCA
>CAZAKW010000036.1:0-314 GCA_964485835.1 uncultured Bacteriovoracaceae bacterium | reverse complement strand
CCCTGCAAGTACGAGGACGGTGAAAACGTAAGGAAGGATCTGAATAAACTGGACCGGAATCGGTCCGCTGCCAAAAAAGGGAACTCCCTGTAAGCGGATTTGGAGCGCATCCATGAATCCGAAAAACAAGCACGCCGCCAACGTCGGCATCGGTTTCCAGTTTCCGAAGATCAGCGCCGCGAGCGCCATAAATCCCCGCCCCGCCGTCATCCCGCGCGAGAACGAAGACGAGAGAAAAATCGAAAGCGCCGCGCCTCCGATTCCGGCAAGCGCACCACTCGCCAAAACCCCAAACCAACGGACGCCCCGCACTC
>CAZAKW010000035.1:0-14263 GCA_964485835.1 uncultured Bacteriovoracaceae bacterium | reverse complement strand
ATCGTCTCCGTTGACGTGGAAAATCGGTGTTTCGAGCATCATCGCAAGATCCGTCGAGAAACGAGTCGAGCGGGCGTCGTTGACGGAAGTCGTGAATCCGACCTGGTTGTTGATTACGACGTGGAGGGTGCCGCCCGTTGCGTACCCATCGAGTCTGGATAGATTCAAAATCTCGTAACATACGCCTTGGCCCGCGAGGGCCGCATCACCGTGGATGATAATCGGCACGACTTGCGAACGTTCTTTGTCTCCGCTTTTCTGTTGCTGCGCGCGCGCAAGTCCTTCCACGACCGCGCCGACGAATTCCAGGTGCGAGGGGTTGCTTGCGAGCGAGAGGTGGAGTGCGTTTCCTTTTCGCGTGGTGACGTCGGTTGAATACCCTTTATGGTATTTTACGTCGCCCTCGCCGCGTGAATAATCCGAAGGGTAGTTTCCTTCGAATTCGGTGAAGATGAATTCGGGTTTCTTGCCGAAGATGTTCGTCAGTACGTTGAGACGCCCGCGGTGGGCCATCCCCATCACGACATTATTACCGCCGAGTTCGCCCGCCGTCTCGATGATGCAATCGAGAAGGGGGATCACGCTCTCCGCGCCTTCCACCGAAAACCGCTTTTGAGCCACGTACCGAGTATGGAGAAAACGCTCGAACGTTTCCGCGTCCGCAAGTCGCCGATAGATGAATTTTTTCATCTCCGGGTCCAGCCCCGCACGATTGCGCGAGCTCTCCATCTGGGATTGGATCCAGTCCCGCTCTTCGGGATTGTGGATGTGGATGAATTCCACGCCGATCGTCGAGCAGTAGGTTTCGCGCAAGAGAGCGATGATGTCGCGAAGCTTCGCCGTTCCCATGCCGAGGAGTTTTCCGGCATTGAAACTTTTGTCCAAGTCGTTCGTCGTGAGGCCGAATCGCGGGAGATCCAAAAAGGCGTGGGTCGCGGCCGGGGGCTCAAGCGGATTGATGTCGGCGATATTGATTCCGCTTTCGCGGTAGGCCTGGATTAATTTCGCGACTTTTCCTTCTCCTTCGAGTTGCTCGACCGAGAGCGACTGGAGGCCGGAAGAACCTTCGGAAGTGGCGCCGCTTCCCGCGGTCTGCACGACCGCGCCGGCGAAATTTTCAGCGCCGAACTCGATCCCTTCGAAAAAGAAACGCCACGATCCCTCGACTGACTCGGGATTGGCGAGATAGCTTTGGTAGATTTCGTCGATATAAGCGGCGTTGGCGCTCGATAAATAGCTGTGACGGCGAAAGGTATTCGAGGAAGGCGAAGGGTTCTTTTCCAAATCGAAACTCCATTTAAGTGTGGCTTCAATTCTAGCTTAGAACCTTGAGGTTTCGGGGAAATTTACCGTACTTTCTTCACTCCGGAAGGCGACGTGGCGATGGGGGCCAATGCTTCGCTCAACACTCGGCCCTCGGATAGACTCGGGGGCACAATGCCGAGCAAGAATGCCAGAGTCGGGGCAAGATCGATCACTTTTGCAGTCTGTGCATAGCGTCCAGGCTTGAAGCTGCGCCCCGTCAGAATTAATGGAACGTATCGATCGTAACTGTAGGAAGTAAGGTGCGTCGCATAATCACGCGCGCCCACCCAGCCGGGGCGCGGAATCAAGGTCACGTCGCCGCTCCGATCGGGGAAAAAGGTGAGTAGGAGTTTTCTTCCGAGTTCGCCCGGTGGAACACGCCGTAATGCAACGTCCGTGGCGGTGACGATTTGCGCTGCCCCTTCGGTTTTCGAAAGCTCGTCCCTGAGGATTTCTTCCGCTTCCAACCGAGCGCCTTTGCCTTTGGCATCAAGAGCGGGGCGATTCAAATAAAAGGCGAAGTCTTCCGCGTGGGGCGCCCACTTCTGCCCAGTCGGAGGCTTGCCGAATCGTTTGCCAAGGCGTTCGTTTAAAACGCTCAAAAGCCGGTCTTCGTCGATACGCCCGCCGGGAAGTTTCGCGCGCGCGAGATACTCCGAAGCGTGACTACCGCCGTGGTCGGCGGTGAGAGCGACGATCGTCTCGGAGAGGCCGACGGATCTCTCGATCTTTCGGAGGAGTTTCGCGATCTGTCGATCTTCTGCGACCGTGATTTCTTCCACTTGCCGCGAGTTTGGTCCAAAGCCGTGCGCGAGGTAGTCGTGGGTCGAAAACGAAACGAGGAGAAAGTCGGTTCCTTTCGGGTTCTTGCCGAGCCTGAGTTTATCGATGGCCCGTTCGGCCAGGCGGCCGGTGATCTCGACCCCGTAAGGCGAAGAAAGAGACGTGCGTTCGCCTTTGACGAACGTGTAGGGAAACTTGCTTTCCATGCCCCAGAGATACTTCGGGTCGGGCGTCGAAGTATCGTCGCTTCGTCCCGAAGCGACGGTTTCCGGTTTCCATTCGAATTTCTGGCCTTTTTCGCCCGCTAGTTCTTCGTTGGCTTGATTGACCCACTCGGGAAGCGCGCCGCCGGCAAAGTAGCGAGTCGACGAACTCCAGCGAAAGGTACTGGGGTTATGCCAAAGGACGGCGTCCGCACGATGGCCCGCCATCAAGACCGCGGATCGATCCTTGAGAGCGATTGAAACGACGCGTCCCGGGAGACCTGCGTTTTTCCACTCGTCGCTGACCGTCGTCCCGAGGAACGCCCGTGGGGAGGAGCCTGAAATTTTTTTCCCGCCCTCGTTTCCGATCGGAGCGACGGAAAGATCGTCTACGCAGTACGCGCGGGTTTGGGTCTTTTGGTCCCACCAATGGTTCAGAGGAATACCGTGGGAGTAGGGGTGGGCGCCGGAGAGGATCGCGGCGTGGCCCGGGCCGGTCATGCATTGAAACGTCTCGTGTTCGGCTAAAGGGTAGTAGGCGCCTCGTTCGGCGAGGTAAGCGAATCCTCCTGTTCCGGCGGCCGATTTCGCCGGAAGAAGTCGGGAGTGAAAACGCGAGAGCGTATCGGCACGAAGCTGGTCAACGACAACTAATACAAAGAGACGGGGAGGAGTGGCGCGCAGGGAAGGCGAAGCCGCAGAGGCCGTGGATCGAGGTACGACAACGGTTCCTATCAACAGTACAAAAAATAGCGCAGTGCGCATAAAGCCATCGACCATGCGACGCATCATTTTAAAATCTCCAAATTTGTTCACGCGAAGGGAGGTTAAATCGTGCTCGCCCAAAAAAACAGCAGAAGGGCGTTAAGTTCATCTGACTAAATCCGACAGGTATAGCAAGAGTAGTTGACTATATTTGTTCGAATTTAACGGAAGGTCGCACGTATGATGAATTTAAAGAAAATGATGATGATTACCGCGCTCGCGGTTTCGGCAACGGGCATGAGCGGTTGCGGGATGGGGAAAAAATTAGTGAAGTCCCTCCAGTTCTCCGCCGGAGAGGAAAACGGACACCTCATGGCCGGATTCGATGCCAACGTCGAAACGGGGATGGGAGCGTTGCCGGACGTGAAACTCCCTATTTACGATCCAAAGAATCCAGCTCGTTTTCTTGGATATATCGAAACGCTTTATGACGGCACGATTTCCCTTCGGATCGACGTTTCGGAAGCCGCGAAGGTTCGAGTTACTGACGGCACTTTGCTTCCCAATGGACGCGAGATCCCGATGGCGCTTCCTCGCGAAGTCGTCCCGATTTCGATTCCGGTGATTCAGTCGAAATCGAAAGTTTATCTCGCGGTCGGCGAAAAGAACATCATGGCGGGTGCCGCGATTACCTTAGTGGCTGATACCTCCACCGGGAACGCCGAATGGCTGAAGATGCTACGGAGTCTGTCCGCGAATATTTTTTACCCGTTTCAAATCGACTCTGGCTTGAAGGGTGCCGCGGGCTTATTTACCGGCGACAAAGTCGGCGTCGGCGTCTTCGCCGTGAAAACGCTTTCGCCTCGTGAAGAGCGGATGATCGAATCCGCGCCCGACGTCGAGACGGTGGAGCTTGCGTCCGCTCGTTTTCAACGCGCGATGAGCTTGCGTGCACCGGAGTTTTTCGGCGTGAAGACGCAATATCCGACGGGGTCCCGGATGAATAAGATCCAGCGAGCGCTCGTTAAAGTGCGGGACACCCGCCTCGATTGATCTTGGCGTTCGGCATTCAAAAAGAAAGGGCTCGGTCGAAAGACCGAGCCCTTTCTTTTTGAATGCGCCCGGTGGGGCGCATGTGTTTAAGGGCATCACTTTTTTTTCGGAAGTTCCGGCACCCAAGCGGAGGGTGATTTTTTCGCACGAGTCCACCAATTTTGGAGGTCTTCGCGCCACTTCGGCGGAGGCCGGCTCACGGGGGCGTCTCGCTCGGAAAGTTCCGCGAGGTAGGCCATCGTCCGTCGTTCGTCCGCTTCGGCGCCGCGCTGCCATTCAACGCCATACCGGTGGCCATTGCCGTCGGGTCGCCCGTACACCACGGTCGAACGCATAAGGATCGTATTTCCCGCGTGTTCGAAAGTGATCAAAGCGGTCTCGCCGTTTTTGAATATCTCAGTCTCGGTTTGAAGGCCGGCTCCACCCGTCGAAAGGTCGACGATCGTGCACGGTTTCGCTTGTCCGTCGTCTTTCGAAATTTGCGCCCGCAGGTTGACGGTGTAACGAGGCGGCGTTTCCCACCAGCGGAGACGCGGGTTCATGAAGACGGCCCGAACACTCGGCAAAAGGAGATACACGAGCAAAGCGGCGTTCGTGCTCGTCACGAGAATCAACATAGGGACGGAGATCACGTCGCTTGCGATTTTCCACTCTTGAATATTCAGATAAATCGAAAGGGCGGCCAAGGCTAAGACTAGGAAATAGCCGAACCGTTTCGCGAAAAAGATGAACGTGCCTTGGAGAAACGGAAGCCCGTAAAAGGTCAGGAGGTCGACGACGGGTGAATACTTCCAAATCGCCGCGGCCATTTCGCCGAATCCGACCTGATTCACATAGGCGGAAGCGGCGATGCTCCCGAGGGGGCTAAAAATTTGGAATATTGCCAGAATGACCAGTGGCCATGGACGTCTTTGCATAGTTTGAGGATAGAGGGTAACTCGGCGTTTTCAATGGATAAGAATTTCTATCCCGCGCTTCCACTCTCCGTCAAACTACTGGCGAAAAGGAGGTGAGAGCGCTACCGCCGAGATTTCTTCTGGCCCTTGCGGGCTTTTAGAAGTTCGAGCGCTTGCTCCAGAGTGACGGTCTCGGGAGTTTGGTCCTTAGGAATCGAAGCGCTAGTCGACTTATGCTTCACGTACGGGCCGAACTTTCCTTCGAGGAGCTGGACCGGCTTAGTGTCCTCCGGATGGGGGCCCAATTCCTTGATGATTTTCGCCGATGCACGGCCTTGCTTCGGTTGATTGAGAAGTTCCATCGCCCGATCGAAGGTGACCGAGTACACATCGTCTTCCTTTTTAAGCGACCGGTAGTCGGTTCCGTTCTGCACGTACGGGCCGAACCGGCCGTTATTCGCAAGCACCGGGGTTTTCGTCTCGGGATGGGTTCCTAGGTCGCGCGGTAAGGAGAGCCACTTAAGCGCCTGTTCGATCGTTACCTCGCGCGGATCCACGCCTTTTGGCACGGAGGCGCGGCGAGGTTTCGGAAGGGCTTTCATTCGCTCCTTCAGTTTCTTTTTATCCGTCGTTTTTTGGTCTTCCGGAAGCTCCGGCGTTTCGCCAAGTTGGACATAAGGTCCGAAGCGTCCGGTTAGACAATAGATCGATTGCCCGGTCTTCGGATCCGTCCCGATCGGCTGGGGCCCTTGGGCCGAGATTTCAATAATCTCCGCGATTTTTTCGGACGTAAGGTCCGCCGGGGCGATGTCTTCGGGAATCGAAGCGTGGATTTCTTCTTCGCCCGGAGCGAGGCCGGGCTGGATCACGTACGCTCCGTATCGGCCGATCTTGACATCCACTCCGGTGAGATGGGGTAGGTCGAGCGTACGAGATTCTCCGGGATCGATTTTTTTGTCTTTCGCCTCGATCTGGGCACGCAATCCGTCTTTCCCAAGAAAGAATGCGCGTAGATAGGGAAGAGATTCTTTCGTGCCCTCGGCGATTTCGTCGAGAGAGCGTTCCATCTCGGAGGTGAAATTCGCGTCGACGAGCTGGTTGAAATGTTTCACCAAAAGTTGGGTCACGGCGATGCCGGTAAACGAAGGGACCAATGCGTTCCCATTTTTTCGCACGTAGTCCCGTTCCAGCAGCGTGCTGATAATCGAAGCGTAAGTCGAAGGACGTCCAATACCCGCTTTTTCCAATTCCCGAACGATCGAAGCCTCCGTAAACCGGGCCGGGGGTTGGGTTTCGTGCTCGAGGCTTTCGACGGTCATTAGCTTGAGTACGTCGCCTTGTTTCATCGGCGGGAGGAGGGTTTCCTTATCCGCGAGCGCCGCGGAAGGATCGTCAGAGCCCTCAACGTACGCGCGTAGGTAGCCGGGAAAAAGGATGGTTGAGCCGGTGGCGTTGAAGATCGCGTCGGCGGCTTCGATTTTCGCGGTCACCGATTTTTTCTGGGCGTCGACCATCTGGCAAGCCACCGTGCGCTTCCAGATCAGTTCGTATAGGTCGCGTGCTTTGCCGGAGAGGCCTGTTTTATCTGGATGAACGAATTCGGAACCGGCGGGTCGAATCGCCTCGTGGGCTTCCTGTGCGCCCTTATCCTTAGACGTGTATACGCGAGGTGCGTCGGGAAGGTACTTGTCGCCGTAAAGCTCTTTTACGGCGTCGCGTGCCGCTTGAATCGCTTGCTGCGAGAGCGAAGGCGAGTCGGTACGCATGTAGGTGATCAACCCCTCTTCGTAAAGCTGCTGGGCCATGCGCATGGTTTCGCGCGAGGAGAGCCCAAGCTTTCGGTTTCCCTCTTGCTGGAGGGTCGAGGTGATGAACGGCGGCGAAGGGCGGGAAGCGAGCGGGCGTTCTTCGATGCCGATGACTTTCCAAGGAGATTTCTGGACCCGTCCTAAAAGATCGGCCGAGCTTTTCCCGTCAAGCAGGATCACATCCTTGCCACCGAGGATCTTGCCCGTAGTCTCGTCGAAATCCTTCGAAGTCGCGATACGCGTTCCGCCAACCGAATAGAGTTTCGCGTCGAAGGCTTCTTTTTCCGGCTCTCTCGCTTTGCCCTCGGCGACCGTCGCCTGAAGGTCCCAGTATTTCGCCCGTCGGAAAGCGATTCGCTCACGTTCACGGTCGACGATCATCCGCAGTGCCGAGGACTGCACCCGGCCGGCGGAAAGACCGAAAGCGATTTTCTTCCAGATTAGTGGGGAGACCGTATAGCCGACTAAACGGTCCAGAATTCTTCGAGTTTCCTGGGCGCGAACCAGACGCTGGTCGATATCGCGGGTTTCTTCAAGCGCCCGCGCGATCGCGGTCTTGGTGATTTCGTGAAAGACCATTCGCTTCACGGGGACTTTCGGTTTGAGCAACTCGACCAGATGCCAAGAAATGCTTTCCCCTTCGCGGTCTTCATCGGTCGCGAGATAAAGGAAGTCGACCTGCTTGAGTTTGGATCTTAAGTCCGAGATGATCTTGAACTTCCCTTTGGGGACGACGTAAAGCGGCTCGAAGTCTTTTTCAACGTTCACGCCGATCTTCGTCCACTCTTCTTCTTTGATATCTTTCGGAATGTCGGCCGCCGACTGGGGAAGGTCGCGGACGTGTCCCACGCTCGCCTCGACGATGAAATTAGCGGGCAAAAACTTTCGAATGGTTTTCGCTTTGGTCGGAGACTCGACGATTACGAGGGCGGACCCGTCTCCAGGATTTTTAGCGCGACTTTTGGGACTCGCGGCAGGACGGGTGGATTTAGGTTTTGCTTTAGAGGTCGCCATTAACCCCATTATAAAAGAGGAGGAGGCCGGACGAGTAAAGGGGAATAGTAGGAGTCGTCCTTCCGACGGAGGAGAAATGGGCGATGTCTCAACTCTTGGCTTGGATGATCTCGATGTTCCGGAGGTAGTCATCCATCGCCTCAATCTCGGCGGCCAACAACTCGAGATCGCCCGATTTCGCGGCATTTTCAAGTCGCTTCGCCATCTGACTCACTTCCGCAAACCCGTAGCCGCCCGCGGTCCCTTTGGTTTTGTGACAAAGCGTAGAGATGAATTCCAGATCTTTACGGGTCAGCGCGTCTTTCAGGAGGGCGATATCCCGAATTCGGTTCGCGAGGTAGTTTGGCGCCAGGTCGTAGAGCTCATGCGGAATGATGATCTGAAACTTATCCATCCTAGGGGAATGTCATCGAGGAGAATCGAGTTTCACGCAACTCAGTTTATCCTAGTTCGAAGGAAGTTCGGGAGGCTTAGATTTCGCGCGTTCAACGACTATTTGTAAAATTCTCTGCCGTTCTTCGACGGTGACTGTTTCCGCCCACGCCTCAAGATCCGGACGATCACTCATAAAGGCCACGGCGATTTTTCCATCTGGACAGATATCCAAGCAACTTGTGATCACTGTCCGGTTAGGCCCCCAGAGCGAGCGTTTAATCAGCTCTTTTTTGAGCCAGTCTTTCAAATCCGCAGCCGGATTGGGGATCGCCGGGGATGTTTGCAATTTTTTGCCGCATTTTTCGCAGATCAGGACGAGATTTTCGCTCCACCGTGGTTTCACGTCTCAAACCTAACCATATTGATTAATCGCGTCACGAGTAAAACCGGATTTTTTGACTTAGAATTCTGCTCCGAATAAAGGAAGGACCCCTAGCTTTGTGCAAATGAGAGTGAATGGATTTTCACTCAAGCAAAGGAATAAAGGTCTGCGGTGGCGGGAAGTTAGGCAACTCTAATTGAGCATAAGGTTTTGATCAGCTCGATTAAAATCCTTATTTTGTTTAATAAAAATTTAGATGGCTAAGTCCTTGTGTCAAAAAGATTTTCTGGGAAGAGAGTCGAAATTCTTTCATTTTAAGGGGGAGTGAATCTGAGTGAATGAGAGACTAGATACGATGAGTCAAGATTTAGAAGGTCATTCGAAAGAGCCGATGAGCGTAAACACAAAAGTGCTTCGTCGACAGAACTCCAAGCCACGTTTGCTTGTGGTCGACGACGAACCGGAAATCCGTGAAATTATACGAGAAGTTGTCTCCGAGCATTTTGAAGTTTTTGAGGTGAGCAACGGTAAAGAGGCGGTTGCTTTTACGCTGCGTAACCTCCCGGACATGATTTTAATGGACGTGATGATGCCAGAGATGGACGGCATCGCTGCAACGGAGAGCATTCGAGGAATGCTGACCACCCGACATATTCCGATTGTCATGCTAACGGCCGCGAATACGAAAGATTATCGCATCCGCGCTTTTGACTTTGGGGTGGATCAGTTTGTCGGCAAGCCCTTTGATTTCGAAGAGCTGAACGCGCGGCTTCTTTCCGTCTATAAGCGCTCGCGCCAAATGGTGAACCCGGCAACCAAGGAAGTTCGTTTTTTGAATCTCGAGCTGAACTTGGACGCGAAGGAAGTTCGGATCAGCGGTACGCGCGTCGATCTGAGTCCTGTCGAGTTCGATATTGTGAAGTTGCTGGTTTTGAACCGCGAAATGGTCGTCTCCCGAAGCCAGATCATCAACGAAGTCTGGAAATCCAAAGACGCTCCGGAACGCGTGATGGACGCTCACATTGTTTCGATCCGAAAGAAAATCGCTGGATTCCGTGGTGCCCTAAAGACGATCTACGGATCGGGCTATATCTTAAGAAGTGAGTGAGCGGCCCAACGCCCGGCCCGCGCGCGCGCCGAGCGAAACGGAGGCTTGAATCAAAAAGCCCCCGGTCGGCGCATGCCAATCCAGCATTTCTCCCGCGCAGTACACCCCCGGCAGGCGTTTAAGCTCCAACGAATCGTGGAGTTCCGAGAACTTTACGCCTCCGCGCGACGATATCGCCTCGGTCAGCGGGCGAGGAGCGCCCAGCGTGAGCGGAAAATTTTTTACGACACGCGCGAATGCCGGAAGATGGGTTCGCGCCGTTTCGGGCATGTGATGGTGGAGGAGCGCGAGCGCGGCGTCGCCAAGAGCGAGCTTCTGCTTTGCTCGGCGGAGGGGGGATCGATTTTCACGAACGGCCTCAAGACGCGCGCGGATCGTTGCTTCGGTGAGATCGGGCTTGAGGTCGATAAAACAGGGACCTGTCGCGCCGTGGAAGTAAACGGGAGTTCCCTCGATGCCGTAACGGGTAATGGTCAATTCCCCGTCTTTTTCCCCTAGCGCCGAGCGAAAACGTATTTTCTTAAGCGGTTTACCTTCGGCTTCCGCCAAGAATTCCGACCGCCAGGCGACCTCGTAGCCGCAATTCGCGGAGGTGAACGGCGCGACCTCGATTTTCTGCGCGCGCAGGATTTCGGGCCAGGGGGGGGTGGCGTCTTCCCAGCTTCCTCCGCCCATCGCTAATACGACACGATCGAAAGTTTCGGCGCGTCCGTTTATTTCAAGAATCACGCCTCCGCCGGGCGCGGTACGCAGGCCGGTGAGTTCGGAGCGGGTTTTTACGATCAAGCCTCGGGCTTGCAAAAGCTCCGTCCATCGTCGGAGAAGGTTCGCCGCTTTCATCTCCCGTACGAAGTAGCGTTCCGAGGTGCCGACGAAAGTTTCAAGACCAAGCTCGTCCTCGATCCAACGGATCCATTCGGTGGGACCCAATTCCGTGAAAAGACCTTTCCAAAATGACAGCGGAGCGCCTTCGTAGTGGCTCGCAAATTTTCCAACCTCGAGTCGATGGGAAATATTCAATCCGGAGCTTCCCGCGACCAGAAGCTTTCGGCCGAGCGACGGCCTTCGTTCGAAGAGCGTGACGTCGACTTCGGGCATGGGTAAAATCGCGCTGGCCGCCATCAGCCCCGCGGGGCCGGAGCCCACTACGGCGACGCGCGGTTTAAGGGATGGGAGAAAGAAAGAAGCCACGGCTTTGTCTCTATCCCGGGGCTTGCTCGCGTGACAAGGCGGGATGGCCTCGTCTATAAGGGTGACTATGAAATTTTTCGTATTCGGCGCATCCCTCCGTAAAGAATCCTTGAATCGTAAGCTGGGGATCGTCGTGGAAAAAGTTCTAGCGGGGACGGCGACCATCGATCGGGCCGATTTCCGGGAGTTCGCGATGCCAGTATTCGACGAGGATCTTGAAACCGCCGACGGGATGCCCAAGGGAGCGGACGCATTGGTTGCTCGAATCACCGCATCGGATGGGCTCGTAGTCTCCACGCCGGAGTACAACGGCAGTATTCCGGGGGGGCTGAAGAACGCCTTGGATTGGGTGTCACGCGCGGACGTGAATCCGCTTGCCGGAAAGCCGGTCCTCTTGTTGGGAACTTCGCCCGGAGCTCTGGGCGCGGTGCGGGGATTGTGGCACGCCCGAGTTCCCTTCGAAGTGCTCGGCGCACACGTTTACCCCGAAATGTTCGGCTTGCCGAAGGCGTCCGACGCGTTTTCCGAGGACGGGCGGCTTACGGACGCGCGCATGCAGGCCCGGCTCGAAAAGCTACTCGGTAAATACCAGGAGTTCGTCCAAATCGTGAAAGGCTAAGCGGCCTCTTGTCCGTGACTGCTTTGCAGAATTGATTTCTCGAAGGTCATCAGGAGTATTTTGTCGTAGTGCCCTTCGTCCGCCAGCATGTGGGCGAGCGCCTGGGGCTTGGAGTAAAAGTTTCCGTCTTCCATGCCAAGGGTGAGCTCGCTGATCGAATCCCCGATCGCGAGGATTCGGGCAAGGCTGAAGATCGACGGACCCTTCACGCCGTGGGGAAAACCTTTTCCGTCGATGCGTTCCTTGTGCTGGAGAATGCAGGACCTGATCTCCTCGTCCGCGAAAGGAAGCGGCATCTTGAAGCCTTCGAGCGTGAGCGCGGGATGGCTTCTGAACTCGATGATCTCTTCGAGTGATTTATTCTGATAAACCATCCGTCGCGTCTCCGGCAAAGCGAGTTTGCCGAAGTCGTGAAAAAACGAAGCAAAAAGCAAGATCTTCAAGCTGCGTTCCGACGTCATATCGTTCGTTTTAGCGACGATGTAAGTGTAAATTGAAGTCTGGATCGCATGCTTAAGGAATGCGTCGTCCCGCGGACAAACCTCGAGAAGAATCTGGAGAGTATCGAGAAAGTCACGGTCGGATTGCAGGCTGTGCTTGAGGGCTTCCGCGGTTCTCGCGAGATTCATTTGCGAAGGCGCGCCCATGTTGAAGGCTTCGAAAAGCGATTGTTCCATCACGGCGAGGAAAGCCGTCTTCCGCGTTTCGAACGGGGCCGAGGGGTTGGTGAGGGTCATCATCGGCGACCGTGAAAGATAGTCGTTCAGCCGAGGAAAGTCTTCGAGCAGGATATAGAAATGCTTTACGCCTTTAGCTTCGTAGGCGGTTAAACGCGCGAAGTCCAAACCGGTCGCGCGATCGAAAGCTTTCAGGTATTTTCCGGTCGGCATCAAAAGATACAAATCGAACGAGAGATCCTTGAAGCAATCTTTCAGGGAATTCAGCGTTACGGCCTGGTAGAGCGGTTGGTCCATTCCCAAACCTATCGGTTACCCGACGATATCGATTAAGTGTCAATAAAATGGCGATCGTCCTCGTTGCCGCGTTCGAGCCGAGCCACTATGCTAGAGCGATGCACCGCTTTCTTTCCCTATTCAAGAATCGCCGATTCCTCCTCGCTTGCGTCTTGATCGCCGTCCTTTTGACGATCGGAATCGACCAAAGCCTCAAGCGATGGGCGGGCGAGCTAGCCGAACCCGTCGAGAGGATGGGAATGGTTTTTTTTCCCTTCGGAAACAACGGGATCTTGGGTGGTTATTTAGCGGACCTCGATCCGTGGATCGTGCGGATCTTTTTTAGCGTGCTCTTTGGGTTTCTTTGTCTGGGCGCTATTCTTCTCATCCACTTCTTGCGCAATCAAGACACGCCTTGGTTGAAGTCGGGGCTCATCGTCTATCTCGCCGGCGTATTCGGAAACGTCTGGGATCGGATGACGACGGGGACGGTCGTTGACTACATCATCTTTCCGTTGCCTTGGCTGGACGGAATCGCGTTCAATTTCGCCGACGGCGTCGTCGCGATCGGGTTCGTACTGATTGCCGGGGCGATTTTCAAGGAAGCGGACGAGCTTTGGTATAACGAAAACCAGCGTCGGGGATACTGGATCGAGCCTCGATTTCAGAAAAGTTTTGCGGCTCTCGTCGCGCTGGTGGGCTTCGCGCATTTCGTGGTGATCGCCCTTTACTCGTTCGTTTTCATCAAAGTATTCGTTTCGCCCGATGCGAGCGCATCGGCGATGGGCGCGGAACGGATTCTCCGAGACTACTTTTTCGGGCTCGCGGTGATCGAGGGGGCGGCCCTCGTGCTTACCGTCGCCGCGAGCGTCGTTTTCTCACATCGGATGGTGGGACCGCTTTTCGCATTGGAAAATCACGTCGAGTTGCTCGCGACGCGCGAGCCAGACGAAAAAATCTTTCCGTTTCGGGTGAGACGCTCCGATTATTTCCGAAGCGTCCTCGAATCAATCGTCTCGAAAATCGAGCGTATTCAGAAACCGGCGGAATAGCTCAAGCCGACGGTATTGTTGTCAGAAGCCAGGTCGTAATTCATCGAAACGCCAGAGGTGAGGTGCTTGCGAACGGAGACGGCGACCTCGCCCGATTCAGAATCGTAGCTACTGCCCGCGGACGCGCCCATTTTAGTGTCCTGCCATCCAAGGTAGGCCTGGGCGAGACTCCGGCCCTGCATCTGGGTGCGGGATTCAAAGGCGACTCGCGGGCTCACCCGGTAACGAATCATCCGCCCCGTGTAGGCGGCGGCGACCACGCCGGCCACCATCGCGGGCGCCCGATTCTTCCGTAGCTCCTCCCAGCCGATCGCGTCTTTGACCTCGTTCAGCGCCTGACGGCGATAATTTCCCATGTGATGGCCGCGGAGCTCACGAAGGGCGCCGGAAGCCATCCTTCCAAATTCACGGTGGTAGTGCACTTCGTCGTTTCCGTCTAATAGCCCGTAATTTTTCCGATACTCATATTCTGCGGTTAAGCGGAGATAAGCTTGCATGCTACCCCAGCGCTCGCGGCCTCCGAATAGTGCGCGATTCCAGACTCCTTCCGTACCGGAATACCGAAGGTCCGAGAGATAACTCGAAACCGTTCGTCCTCGCATGCCGATTTTCGTTCCGTTCAAGTAGATCGCGGTGACGGAGACGAGCAAGGCGACGGCAGAGATTTGACGTAGATAACGACGCATTACTTGGTAGTTTAGCGAAGCCGTCAAGCTTCCGTAATGTGTCCTGATCGACACAGTTTTTCTCCCTGTGCCCTGCGAATTGGCTCATGCAAAAAGGCACCGGAGGGGAAGAATCAAAGATTCACAGGGT
>CAZAKW010000034.1:0-14387 GCA_964485835.1 uncultured Bacteriovoracaceae bacterium | reverse complement strand
GAGATATTTATCTATCTGATTTTATTAATAAAAATATAGACAAAACCGATTGACACATAGCGTTTAAACAAGTATAACGCACCACATCGTAACGGAGGTGTAGCCATGAAAAAGTTCAACATTCTAGGGATCGCATTCAGTCTTATCGGAGTCGCCTGTGCGCCCGTCGCCTCAAGCGTGCCGAAACTTATCCAGCAGATTCCCAGCAAGGGCGATCGGTTGAATAACGACGTCGGTCGTCGATTCACGATTAGCGATTCCACTCCGGTCGATATCGTCTCCCAGGATAAGTACGAAGCCTTCGAAAAAAAGCTCGATTCCGACTATCAACTGATCGAATACACAGGATCGGATCGTAAACTTTCCGAATTCCGGGATACTCGAACGATCAGTGAGATTGCCATCTCTCCAAAAATAATTCGCGCGGACATTCGCGTGATCTTCGTCGTCAACGCTGAATCGGTGACCGCCAAAAAAGCGGAAGCGATCAAAATCGATTGGCTAACCGGGGTCCACGATGAAAAAGGCCTACTGACGATGAGCGTTTCGGAAAAGAGCACGTCGAGCCCCGCATGGGCCGTGGTAAAGAAAAAAACTCACTCGATCGTGATCGCTTATCGCGAAGCGACCATCCAGTAACCACACTGGCGCCAGGGTCCCAATTGCGTACCGGCAGGCGAAGAATTAACGCTGATTGTTCCGGTTCAGTCGCTTCTCGTAGAAGTCTACGGGCATAAAATCTTTATGCGAGGAGATGAAGCGTTTGATCGCGGTGTTGGCGAGTTCCGAAGGCGTCAGTTTCGTCTGACTTTCCATGGCTTTTAAAACTTCGACGACGTCCGTTTCGATCACGAAAGAAACGTCGGTGGTTGGCTTGGTAATTTTATAATCGTCACGCATAAGCCGTATCCTAGCCGTAGGCCGATTGGGGTTCAAGCCCCCTTACGCGTCAAGCGCGAGCAAAGCGGTTGCGACTAGGCATGAGTAGTGGATCCGCGAAGGAGGTCTTTTACGACGCCGTACATCGCTTCGGGGAGAGCTTCCAGTTCGTCAACTTCGCGCAGAGCGCCGCGACCCTTGCGGGCTAATTCCTCACAAAGTGGATGGCTTGAGCGTTCGTCACCCATCTTTAATACAACGAGGTGGGGGAAACGCGCGGCGAGGTAAGCAGGGTCTTTTCCCGCCGTGTACTTTCCGTCGGTCAAGAGCACGCAAGAAAGAGGGCGCCGGGAGCGACCCGGTTTCGTGTCGCGAAGCAAAGCGAGCGCGGATTTCATCCCTGCCTCAAGATGGGTGTAGCCCTGGGCGGGAACGTCCAAAAATCGGGCGACCAGTTCTTCGATGGAGATTCGTTCGGAGGGCGACTTCAAAACGCGGGCCTCTTTTTCAAACGCCACGATTCCAACCGGATCGTCGGGGAACTGGAGAAGAACGACGGCGAGCGCTACCGCCGTCAACGCAAGTTTCTCCCCCGTCATCGAGAGCGAGGTGTCGACGGCCAAAATCACCGCCTGATCCCGAATCGTTTTGAATTCCATCCATAGATCTGCGCCCGAAACGGGATGGGCGGATCCCGCGAGCGCGACCCAAGGCGCCTCTTCCAAGGTTTCCTCCAAATCGATCTCGGGTTGAAGCGCATCCAAAGGAAGTTCGGAGAGAGGAGATTTCCGTTGGTCGCTCGGGCGAACGACCGAGCCCAAGACTTGTTGCGCCCGCTCAAGCACCGCGCGGACGGAGATCGCGCGGAGTTGATCGGCAAGTTTTCGATTTTTCTGCACCGAGGGCTTCGTCTTGAACTCGTGGTAGCGGGTAGCGATATCCCAAGTCGAAGAACTCGCCAAATCCGCAAGCACGTCTTCGTCGGCTAGACCGAGCGCTTCGACTATTCCCTCAGGAGGCAGGAAAATGGGGCGCTCTTCCTCGGCCGGCTCGGATCGGTACTGCGAGAATGGGTTTTTATCCGCGGCCCGCTTCGAGTCGGGAGTTAGCTCTTTTTTTTTTCAGAACCCGCAAGCGGGGTATCCAAGTCCGATACGATCTGCTCGGCGAGTTCTTCTAAAAGCGAATCGGTTTCGGATTGGGCGGAACCGCTGCCGGCGTCGCGTTCTAGCTCGATACGGGTCGGAAGTGCCATGCGGGAAGCATCCAGGAAGGCGGATCGAAAATCCGCGCCGTCGCGCAAGAAAACCGCCATCAACTCCGCGATGGCGAGCGCCGCTCGAATCGAAGCGCCCCTACGAACTTTTGGATGCGTGCGCGTAGCCCGGGCCATCCTCACGGCCGCCTTCGCGATCAGTTCGGAGCCCGTCTCAAGATCAAGAACTTGCTCAAGCTTTCGGTGGACAATGGCGAACTCTTCGCTCTCGGTTTGATAGCCGATCGATAAAAGCTCAAAGCGATCGAGAATCGCTTCGGAGAGATGCGAGGTCGCAACGAACTCTTTTGGATTTTGCGTGGCGATGACCAAAAAGCCGGGCGCGGCTTCGACCGAACCCAGGCGTGGGAGCGCGATTTTCTTTTCGTCCAGGGCCGGCAACAAGACGTTTTGGACGCCTTCGGGAAGGCGATTGAGTTCGTTGATAAAAAGGATGCCGCCGGCACGCATGGCTTGTACTAAAGGGCCTTCGATAAATGCCTCGGCGACGAATCCCTTTTTCATGACCGCGGGAGGATCAAACCACCCGGTCAGTTTCTGCTCGGTATATCGACTATCCCCGTCGATCCGAAAAACGGGGACCCCGAGCCTTTCGGTCGCCGCGATGGCTAGGTGGGTTTTTCCGACTCCCACCGGACCTTCGAGCAAAACGCTGCGCCGGGAGGCGATTCCGGCCATCATCTTCCGCAATTCTTCCTCACGGCCTACGAGTTCCAAAGGAAGTCGGGAGATGGTTCTCGTGGTTGATTTTTTCGCCGGTCGTTTAGCCATGGGTTAGATCGATTATTTCCTGCGTTTCTTCGCGGGGGAAGTCTTTTTGGACTGAATCGCCGGTTTCTTTCGGAATTTAACGACTAAACTGTCCATGGCTTTCGATTTTTTAGTGGATGCCGCAGGTCTGGTAGGCCGGCCGGTCGGAGCTTTCTTCGGCGAAGGCTCTTCCGGAGCGGGACGAAGAGGATTGGGTACGCCTTCGTTTCGTTCTCGGCGGCGTAGAAATTCCTCGACGATGTAGCTTGCCACGTCCGAAGGTTTCGTCCCGACGCCAAAGCCCGCGTCAAATCCGCACTCCAAAGCGAGGGGGTGGGTGACGCGAGGCCCACCGGCGACGAAAATCAGTTTTTCCTTCAGCCCCGCCTTTTTCGCGCGGTTCATCAAATCCTTCAGATCGCGAAGATGGATATTGTGTTGGGTGACGACTTTCGAAACCAAAACGGCATCGGCATTTTCTTGGATCGCAAGTTTGATCAATTCCTCGTTTGGAACCTGCGCGCCGAGGTTTCGCGCATCCAACCACTGGTAGCGTTCTAATCCGTAGTCCCCGTTGAACCCTTTCATATTCATGATCGCGTCGATGCCGACGGTGTGGGCGTCGTATCCAGTGCAAGCGCCTAGTACGATAAGCTTTCGTCCGATGTGTTTTTCGATCACTTCGTCGAGTTCTTCGCGGCCTCGCGTTTCCGACTCGACTTTGATCACTTTGATCTTCGTGAAATCGATCGTCGTACGCACACTCGCGTAGATCACGAACATCGAATACCCGTCGCCCGCCTTTTCCATGGTCGCGACTTTGATATGGTCCAGGCCGAGTTTTTCGACGATTTGCACCGCGGCCTCGCGGGCTTCGGCTGAGGCTTCCACCGGAAGGGTGAAGCAAAGCTGGATCGTGCCATCGTCCATAATGTCGCCATAAGGCTTCAGCTTTTTCAGGTCGACTTGCTTTGCGGAAGGAGGGGTTTGTTCGTCTTCGTGCTTCATGTTCCCACTCCCCTAAAGAAGCTCAAAAAATGGATTCAGGTAGTTTGGATCGCGCTCGATCACTCCGTCGAGCCCCTTGCCGCCGGTTTCCGTGCGACGAACTTCGGCAAACGCCCGCTCGCTGATCGCTTGAACCAGGCCCTTCGAGTGGATCATTTCCAAGTGGGCGAGTGTTTCGTCCAAAACTTTTTCGGCCCAGTTTTCGATCATACCCCCGGGCTTGTAGCTAATTTCGTTCCCAAGGTCCTTAGCTCCATTAAAAATATATTTCGCGTTTTTGATCGCGATCCAGCGGTCTTGCAGAAGAGGGGTGTGCATGGCTTCGGTCATCATCCCAAGCAATTGGATCGTCTGGCCGGTGAGTACGCCGACGAAATTAAACATCGCGTCCATCAAGTGGGAATAAAAGATATCACCGCATTTATGGCGGGTGGGAGGCATAAACTTGATCGGAGATTTCGGGAAAATATCGCGGGTCATCTGGGCGCGGGCGATCTCTAAAAGAAAAACGTTGGGGACCTGCGGATCCATCTCCTGGGCGTGGCCCAAACCCATCAGTTCTTGGGTCATCCCCGCATTGGTCGCGAAACGCTCATTAATAAACTGGGAGGCCAGCACTTGGTGGCCGTTTTCGACGGCGTCTGCGGTCGTGAGGTAATTGTCTTCTCCGGTGTGGATTACGATCTTCGAAAGAGCGATAATCCGACGGGAAAAGTGCTGGTCGATCAGCGTGCGCTTCATGTTGATGTCGCGGAAAAGAATTCCGTACATCGCGTCGTTGAGAAGGAAATCAAGGCGCTCGATCGCGCCGAGCGCGGCGATTTCGGGCATGCAGAGCCCGGAGCAATAATTCGTCAGCCGGATATAGCGGCCTAGTTTTTTTGATTCTTCGTCCAGGGCTTCTCGCATAATACGGAAATTTTCCTGGGTCGCGTAGGTTCCGCCGAATCCCTCGGTCGTCGCGCCGTGGGGCACGTAATCGATCAACGACTGGGCGGTAGAGCGGATCACGGCGATCGCGTCGGCGCCGACTTGGGCTGCCGCGCGCGCTTGGGCGACATCGTCGAAGATGTTCCCCGTGGCGACGATCACGTAAAGACAGGGGCCGTTTTTACCTTCCGGATCGAACGTGTCGTTCGTTTCCTTGCGGATACCGTCGCGCGTGTCGCGTGAGCGCACGATCCAGTCGCGTCCCTTGGCGCAAAGCTCCTTAGCCAGCGCCGTGATCTTCACGTCGCTGGCCACCGGCAATTTCAAGAGGTCGATCTTCTTTTCTGCGACCGCCCGGCCCAGCTCGGTGGCCGGCATGTTCTTTTGGATCATCCCGTTCACGAAATAAAAGAGTACTCCCCGAGAAAGGGGTTTTCCTTTGTGTTCTGCAGGTAGGTCCGTGTGGAGGGCGTCGATAATCGCGTTCGCTTCCGGATACCATTGACCTCCGCGCTTGATCGCGCCGTTCACGCCGAGTAACCGCAAGGTCGTGCGCTCGATTGCGACCGTGGTGTGTTTCTCGATCATCTCCTCGACGGGTCGCGAGACCATCTCCGCTAATTCGCGACAACGAGCGATTTTATGGGCATCGAGTTTTAAGTGGGCCATGGGAACTCCTCGGCTAACCGGCGTACGTCTCTTCGAATAATTTTCGAAGCTCCGCGCTTTCACGGATCAGATTCAAGCTTAAATCGGCGTGCCCTTCGGTGTAGCCGTTCCCGATCCGAAGATCGACGTCCGCGCCGACACCTTCCGCGCCAAGTGCGGCACGCGTAAAGCTTGTCGCCATCGAAAAATAATAAACGATCCCCTTCGGCCGGCACGAGAGGATGCACGCCATCTCGGTTTCGGGGATGTTAGCGACGTTGATTACCACGTCGGCTAGGCGACCGCCGGTGGCGGTCCGTACCTTTTCCAAGACCTGGACGGCGTCCCGAGCGTCCGCCTGGATTACTTGGTCGAAGAACGAGTAGGATTTGAGTCGAGCGATGGCCGCGTCGGAATATTCGATGGCGATGGTTTTAACGCCGGATTTTTTTTTCGCCTCGAATGCGCAAAGAACGCCAGATTTACCGCCGCCTCCGACGATCACGACCGTGTCGTTTTCGCGGACGAGATTTCTCGTCTGCGCCGGGGCCCCCGCCACGTCGAGCACGGCGAGCGCGACCGTGTCGGAAATGTCGGCCGGCAATCGAGCGAAAAGGCCGGAAGCGAATAGAATCGCTTTGCCCTCGATATCGACTCGATCGATCGCCGGATGGATTTTTTTGATTCTCCGAATCTCAAGCGGGGTCAGCGAAAGGGAGACGAGGGTCGCAATCCGATCGCCCACCTTTACGGGCTTGGTCGCCACGGGAAATTTCGGACCCACCGCGGTGACGGTCCCGATCAGCATTCCGCCGGAACCGGTCACGGGGTTATGGTGTTTTCCCCGAGTCGCGACGAGTTCGAGGATGTGGCGTTCGATTTTCGATAGGTCCCCCTCGCATGCTTTCGAGATTTGGTGGAAGGAGGCGGAATCGATGTTCAAGCATTCGACCTCTATCGTAAGCTCGTCTTCGCCTAAAGGTAGCATCGGATCGAGCACGTCGGCTTGCTGGGGAAGTGCGCCTGCCGGACGGACGACGCGTCGAAGTCCGTACGGATCGAGAGTAGGGTTACCGGGTGTTGGCGGCATTACGAACTCTTTCCTCGGCGATACGGTCGGCGACGAGGGATGCGGGAAGGTTTTCCGCTTTGGCGCGAGCAAGGATTTGGTCGATCGTCTGACCTATTTTCGCGACGTGCGCGAAGGCGCGATCGGCGTCGTATCCGCCGTCCACCATGGATTCGTGATAAATATTCATCAGTCCACCGGCGTTGATCGCATAGTCGGGCGCGTAAATGATTTCCCGACGCAAAACTTCGTACCCAACCTCGTCGGTCGCGAGTTGGTTGTTCGCCGCGCCCGCGATCACTTTCGCTTTGATCCGCGGAAGGGTTGTCGCGCTGATCGACGCTCCGAGTGCGCAGGGGGAAAAGATATCGCAGTCGACGTCGTAAATTTCGTCGACCCCGACCGACGAGATACCGAAGCGCTCTTTCGCGAGTGCGATCTTCGCCGGATCGATGTCGGTTCCGACGACTCTCGCGCCTTCTTTCGAGAGGTGCTCCAACATTCCAAACGAAACCGCGCCGAGTCCTTGCATTGCGATCCGTACGCCCGCAAGCGACTCCTTACCGAAGGCGTGTTTCGCGGCGGCTTTCATCCCGTGATAAACCCCCCACGCGGTCGCCGGAGAAGGATCTCCCGAGGACCGCGCTTCGCCGTCGATTCCCAGGACGTATTTCGTTTTTGATTTAATCTCGCGGAGATCCGCCGAGCCGATGCCGACGTCTTTTGCAGTCACGTAGTGGCCGCCGAGGCGCTCGACGAATTCACCGAATTTACGGAGGAGCGCGGGGCTTTTCTTCGAGGCTTCGCCGACGATAACGGATTTTCCACCACCCCAGTTCAACCCCGAGATCGCCGCTTTATAGGTCATTCCCTTGGAAAGGCGAAGCGCGTCGGTGAGGGCTTCTTCGCTAGAGGCGTAATCCCACATCCGGCAACCGCCGACCGCAGGTCCCAGGGCCGTTGAATGGATCGCGATGATGGCTTCAAGGCCGGTCTTTTCGTCGTTACAGAAAATCACCTGTTCAAAGTCGCGAAGAGTGAGTTGCATTCGGCCACCCTAACCCCGGGTTTTCCTCGGGGCAAGATCTGTCCAATCTCTAGACAGGGGTGGAAACAGACAACACACGTCCTTGGCGACCTCCCCCACGCGGGGTTTTTAACTAACTGAAATCATTACAAATAAACAAAAAAGCCACCCTGTGTCATTTTGGCAGGCC
Source organism: uncultured Bacteriovoracaceae bacterium (assembly GCA_964485835.1). Taxonomy (GTDB): domain Bacteria; phylum Bdellovibrionota; class UBA1018; order UBA1018; family UBA1018; genus JACMQW01. The sequence continues at coordinate 6,610 of CAZAKW010000034.1, read as the reverse complement.
CCTTGCTTTACTTTAACCTGAGAGCCCTTTCGTGAACGAGGATCGTTCAAAGCGGAAGGGGTGTAATTGAGAGGAGTAGCTATGCGTTCCCATAAGAAGCTGACGTTGATTTTAGCGACCGTGATGATCCCGAATCTAGCCTTTGGATTAGGGCCCATCACCGAAAAAGAATCGGAAACGGTAAAAGAAACACCCAGTGTGAAAGCGCCTTCAATCCCTGCGGGTAGCTCTTTGAATTTGGCCCAAGCGGAGACGGCATTCGGTCGTTCTTTTGGTGCGTATATAGACGGAAATTCGATCCGCTTCTCGGGAAATACGACCGAAGCGTGTTTGAAGGAATTCGAGTTTAGTTCAAATATCGCTTCCGGGCAGGTGATGATTACCTTCGTCGGAAAAGACGGTGCTTGTCTGGACTATGCGGAAGCGAAAGAGGCGTCGAGCGCGGATAATAAGGTGATTCGACTTTCGACGGTTTCGGACCTAAAGCTCACCGCAACGAAATCTTTCGATCCATTGGTTTTGGTATCCGAAGATCCCAATCTTGATCGAAGCACTGCCTATGACGCACTGAAAGACATCGCCAAAGGTGATGCTCCGATCAAGTACACTTCGGCGGAGGATATCGAAGCCGAAAAGAAAAGAATCGCCGCGGAAGAGGCGGCCGTAGAAATCAAGTACGCCCTTGCCGTCGTGGCTGGCTGTGGACGAAATTTAGACGAATTGGATCTTCGTTCGAGTACGTTGGACGACCTTGAAAAAATCAAAGACGTTGTTTTAGAGACGGATTCCAAGAAAGATGACAAGTGGTTCTTGGCCCAGCGGAAGAAGACGGACGAAAAAATCTTCGCCGCCTGTAAGCTGCAAATCACCCGAGGAAAAACCGATCAACTCGCGGATTGTACCGAGCGTCTCCAGCTTCTTGCTGCGCGCGACGCGAGCTACATCGGAAAAATCAAAGGCTTATACGTCGACTTAATCGGGCGGTTGATGAATTCGACTCGCTTGCCGATGGACGAAGCGTACGACGCCTCGATGGAAGTCTTAGCCACCCTGCGTGAACTCGGTCTAGAAATCGACGAGCGTGACGAAAAGGTCCTGGCGAAAGAAGAAAAGCAACTCGCTCAGCTTGAAGATAATCTCCACCTCCACTTCCTCAAGCGCGCCGCCGCCGAAGGAAGCGAGTCGGAGAACTTCCAGATGATGCAGGAAAAAGCGCTGGAGCATATGTTAGCCAAAGACGAAGCCTTGTGTCTAACAGACGCGGGTATCTTGAATCCCCAGATGCGGATGAATCATGCTTGTGCGGGAGCCGCGACGATGGCTGCTCAATTCCAGCAGATTTCCCAGCACGCAGTCGTGACTCAAGGGATGCTCGTCGCCAAGGCGAACGCGGACCTCTTGAAGGCGCAGTCGGCGGAGAAGCTCAATCACTGCTCGGTAGCAAAAGCGAATAACCTCGCTCTTACGGCCGAACAACAGAATGAGTGTAACTTCCTGGTGGCCCAAGCGGAGATGGCGGCAAAAGCCACGGCGAACGCAGGGATCTCGACCTCGGGCTTCGCGGAACCGGTTGCGGGAACGCCTGCGACTTCGACGGCAACGGCGGAAAGCGGAATCTGGACGAATAGCGGGTTGGCAAATTCCCAACTTGTCTATCAGACTGCACAACAAAACGCGCAGCAAGCCCCTCAGCAGCATGTGCTTGAAGCCGGGCCCCAGCCTTCGGTGACGGTAAATACGATGAACGGTGGATTGACCCGCCGATAAGACTCACGACTCGGCGCGCTTTCTTTGGAAGTCGCGCCGAGTCAACTCTCTCATTACCCCCAACATCCTGTGGTGCCCGATCGGCGGGCCACAGGATGTTGTGTTTTTTAAGTTGACGATTCCCGTGGGCGACCCTATCTCTTAAGAATAGCAAGTTGCTCATTTCTGGAATTTACAGGGGGTATTTATGGCAACTGGTCTCGTCAAATGGTTCAACGATTCTAAAGGTTACGGTTTTATCCAAGCTTCGGACGACAAAGATAATCGCGACATTTTCGTGCATTATACCGCGATCGCTGGCGACGGGTTTAAAACGCTGGCTGAAGGCCAAGAAGTCCAATTCGAACTCGTCGACGGCGCAAAGGGCCCACAAGCTCTGAACGTCGCGAAAGTCGAAGTTCAAGCCTAAGCCCAGGCCAACAGAAATTTTTTATAGAGAGAAGGAAGGCGGCGTCGGGGTAACCCGGCCCGCCTTCTGACTTTTTTGGCGCGGAACTTTGAATCGCCCGGTCGAGACGACGCTTAGTGATCCTTGGCGTCGACCATTCTTGAAGCGGATGCGCAATTATCCGACACAGCAAAGAGACTCTCTTGCATTGAGAGAGGTTTCCAACCGAGATCATTTTGGCGCCCACTTTGCAAAGTGCTCAACCATGAAAAAAGAATTTATTATTGGTTTGGCAGTATCGTTCGTGAGCGTCGCATTCGCACATGGAGATGATTCTCCAGAGTGCTCTAAACAAATTAGTTCCATGAGGGAGGTATCAAAGAAAAATGTGCAAACGGCTAAAGACTTGCTCGAAATCGATTCCGTCAGCGGGTACGGCGGCACGATTCAAAGAGCCGCAGTTCTAGAGGCAGCCGTTCAACTTAGTGGATCGGCAAGGCGATTGAACGCCGCCGCCGAAGCTCTGACGGAACACTGCGAAGAATAAGATCAGGCCGAACAAAACCGCCGCATTACTCCCAAACGAGTCCAGGCAGCGTCGGGGCCGGACGCTTTGCTTCCGGCATCTCGTGGGTGGCGACCGGATAGGTGCAGTAGAATACCGAGGTGAGCGCCGTCGGTTGGTGGTTGCCGCTTTTCTTCGTTCCACCGAAAGGTAACCGAGAAGAACTTCCCGTTGTCGGCCGATTCCAATTCACGATCCCAAAGTCCAAGTCGCGGTAGCATTCCTCGAAAACTTTTCGCGAGCGCGAGTAAATCGCCGCCGCAAGTCCGTATTGGGTCGCGTTCGCCATGTCGATCGCGCCCTCAAGAGAATCGACGCTTTGGATGGCGAGCATCGGGGCGAAGAGCTCGGTTTGTTGGAAGACCGATTTTCGGGTCTGCTCTGCGCTACCGCCTTTCATATAGGCGATCGACGGCGTGACGTAGTGCCCTTGGTGGAGATCGAGCGACTTCCCGCGCATGACGATCTCAAACCCTTCGCGGGCGGCGATGGGTTGAAATTTCTGGAAGCGGTCGACGCTTTGCGAGTCGATCAAAGGACCCATGAATGGATTTTCAAACGGGTGCCCGATCTTGAAAGCCTTGGCCGCCCGGTGGATTTTCTCCACGAACGCATCCGAGATCGATTCGTGGATCAGTACTCTCGACGTACTCGTACAGCGCTGGCCGGCGGTTAAAAAAGCGGAGGTCAAGACGTCGTAAGCCGCCGCGTCCAAATCGGCATCCTCCCAAACCAGCGTCGGATTTTTCCCGCCCATCTCCAGCGCCACTCGCTTCCAGTGCTGCTGGAGGGTATCTTGCTTGATGCGCGTGCCGACTTCGTAGGATCCGGTGAATAAGATGCCGGCGACGCCTTCGTGGATGCAAAGCCGCCGCGATAATTCCCGGTCGCCTTGGACGAGATTGAAAACTCCGGGAGGGAAGCCCGCCTCGTGGGCTGCTTCCGCAAGCAATTGTCCCGTCATCGGAGTTTTTTCCGAGGGTTTGAAAACGATCGTATTGCCGGTGGCGAGTGCGGGAACGATATGTCCGTTGGGGAGATGGCCGGGAAAATTAAACGGCCCAATCACGACCATTACGCCATGGGGGCGATATCGAGCGGTGCCGAACGTTCCTGGCATCACGTCCGGAATTTCGATGTCAGCGATCAGCGGTAGGGATTCCCGCAGAGTGATGTCGATTTTCGTGAGGATCACGGCGACCTCGGACTTCGCCTCCCAAAGAGGTTTACCGGTTTCACGCGCGATGGTTTCCGCGAGAACTGCGGATCGACGCTCCAAGGCGTCTTTATACTTCGCTAAGAATTCGTTTCGCTCCGACCCGGGCATCCGACGCCACTTGCGAAAGGCATCACGCGCGGCTTGAACGGCGCGGTCTACCTCCGAAAAGGAATATTTTACTCTCGCGATCACGTCTTTCGCGGCCGCCGGACTTGCGACTGTCCATTCGCCGGTTGGATCGCCGGGAGGGTGGAACTCGCCACCGACGTAATCTCCTAAAGAGCGCACGGGATGTTCGACCAAATAAGGAACCTGGGACTGAGTCGACATAGCGCCTCCTTCTTCCTTTAATAGTAAGGCATGAAGAGAACCTCGTCACCGGTACTGATCGAAAGGAGTTTCTCGATGGGGGCGGTCGAGATATTTTTGACGGAGATCCTTTCGTCCTTAATGGAGGCGGTGACGGCGAGTGCGCGGAACTCTCCGTCGGAGTCCAAGCGCGTTAGCAGCCCTTCGCGCTCGACACCTTCGTTCACCTCGCCCCAGCGGTAAGTGCCTGCTTGTTTCACGGGTAAGATCTCTGCAGTCGTCGCCCAAAGGTGGGGCCCGCCGTCGAACGGGTCCACCTGATCACGGTACCCGAAGCCGATCTTTTTAAGCATGTGTAAGACGGGTTCCGTATCCTTTCCCACCTTCCCAATCGCGTTCCGTGCTTCGGCGGGAAGAAAGGTCGTGTAGATTTTTCCGGTGGGAAAGAGGTCGAAAATAAAATCCTTGTTGTTGGCGCAAAGAAGATCGGCTTCCCAATAATCCATGTTCGTAAAGCGCCGTCCGACGGCTTCCCAAAGCGGCGAAAGTCCTCGCTTGTTCAAAGGAGGGAGGAGTTCGGCGATGGTTTGGGGCCGAAAGCGGTCGAGGTGGCGCGCGACGTAGAGGAAGCGAACGAAAGAGATCTGGCGCCCGATGCGCGAAGCGTGGTTTCGCATCTCGGGATCGACCACGAGCGCGCCGATCTCCGAGGGTCCGTCCGTATCGTGACCCAGCGTTAAAGTGCCGTGGATAAACCCCGTATTGATTGTTTGGCTGAAGCGTTTTTCGCTTCCGGCTTGGAAATAGAAATGGGGCGAGTCGGGCGTGCCGTGTTGGCCCGCGATCATGCTCGTGGCGAGCACCTTGCCGGTGTCCACAGCCTCGGCGACGAAGGTGTATTTAGTTTCGGCCAACGGCAGCTTGGGGTCACGGAAAGAGCGGCGGGACTTTTCGATCCGTTCTCGAAGCGGGTCTCGGTCCGCCGGTAAATTGAACATGCCCGGGATCTGCGCGAGATGGATCAACGAATCGACGTCGGTTTCTCGAGCCTCCCGAAGCAGAATCATAAACAGACCCGTTCGATCACTTTTTCATAAAATGCCGTCGCCGCGTCGAGGTGTTCCAGAAGTTGGTGTTCGTTGGGAGAGTGACTGTTTCCGTGAGACAAACCGGGGCCGAAAATCACCGCTTCGTACCCAGCCCGAAAATAGAGGGCGGCTTCCGTCGAAGTCGCCTTTTTGTCGAGTTTGACCGGAAGGCCCGCGGCGAGCATCGCGTCTTTGCAGATACGCACCAATTCGTGATCAAGCGTCATTCCCAGCGCCGCGTTCCCACGCTGTTTGATCGCGGTTATGTTCAAGGTCGGATATTCGGCCCCGATCGCCATGACCTCACGAAGTACTTCCTTTTCGATGTCTTCCGCGGATTGGTCGGGAAGGACTCGAAGGTCGAGATACATTTCAAGCCCGTTATTCGTCTGCTTGAAAAGTCCAAGATTCACCGTCGAGTGGGAGGGATTAAAACTCGGGTCGTTGATCTTCGTGAATTGGTTGGAAAGCCTACGGAAGAAATCCGAAATCCGCGCCGAGCATTCAAAAACCGAGTCGGGCACGAACCGGATTCCAACGTCTTCGCCGCCACCGGCGGTGAGCTTGAAAGAGTTCTCCAGGCCCGTTTGCGTAACGAGATCCCGGAAGAAGCGTTTGTAGTCTTCAAATTGATGGGCGGTAAGGTAGAATTCCGCGACCGCGCGATCGGGCACCTTGTTTACGGTCTCTCCCCCTTCGAGTCGAACGAACTTCATCTCGTAACCTTGTTCGATCGAATCCCGGATCAGATCCATAAGCTGGTAGACGGCGTTTACTCCCAGATGGGGATAACTGCCATGGGCGCTTTTACCGAAGGATTCGATCAGAATCCGTCGATTGAATCCTTTCGCGTCCTTCGCGACCATTTGAAATCCGATATTCACCCGGAAGATATTCAAGCTTTTGTGCGCGTAAACGACGTTGAGTTCGGAGGGTTCTCCGACCAAGACGAATTTGGGATTGAGCGCTTTAGATTGGATCAAATACTTCGCGCCGAACATCCCGATTTCTTCGCCGCAGGTTCCGACGAGGTAAACGGGCTGTTTCAATTTCTTTTCCCGGAATTTTTCGATCGCCCGCAGCTTACACAGAAAATCGAGCTTCACGTCGGCCGAACCCAGGCCGAAGAGCTTATTGCCTTTAATCACAGCGCGGAAAGGATTCCCCTCGGTTTCCGTCCAGTTCGTGAGCAAGCCGGGTCCGACCGTGTCGATATGGGTGTTCAAGAGCAGACCGCGTTTGATTTTCGCATTGATCAACGGATCGCCGAGAAT
>CAZAKW010000033.1:634-14719 GCA_964485835.1 uncultured Bacteriovoracaceae bacterium | reverse complement strand
CGTTGACGATTCTGGCAATTCTTCGCACGGTATCGAGGATCTTGGTGCACGCGAGTTGGACGTGCTCGGAATTTGCGGTACCTGCGTGGGCGCGGGAAGCCAAAAGCTGGGCGCGTCCGGACAGAATGGTCAGGGGGTTGTTGATCTCGTGGGCGATCCCTCCCGCCATTTGCCCAAGTAAAGCAAGGCGCGAAGAATGTTCTAGTTTCGCGTGCTGTTCACGTATCTCTCGGAGATCTTGGATCGTGCCAACGTATCCCGTAAGGTTTCCGTCCAAGCGCAGTTCGGTGACCGAAAGTGCGGCCCATGCATTGGGGTCGGGTTCGTCGGAGCCGCTCGCGAGCCGGATTTGGACCTGAATCGTTTCGGCTTCCTTGCGCGCGAGCGAGGCCCATGTCTCGGTGAACACGTCGCGATCGTCCGGATGGATCGTCTCATTCAGGGTCCACTGGGGTGATCCCGGCTCCGATCCTATGCAAAGCTTGTGAAAGAGAGGATTGGCGAAGACCAAGCGACCCTCTGGATCGAGACGGAAAATTCCGACGGGGGCGTACTGAGTTAAGGATCGCCAAATTTGCTCACGTTCGACGAGTTCCTGCGTCGTCCGCGCCGCGAGCGAATGGGTTCGGCGAGTGAGGCTTTCGAGTATGGAAATCAGTGCTGCGAGAAGGCCTGACAGCGAGGCGCATGCAATCAGGATCCACGTCGAACTCACGCCCCGACGAGAGGAGAACTTCTCGCTTTTTGCCCAGTGGAAGATAAAACGTTGACCCCAAAGGACGAGGGATCTTCGCTCGAAGGCTTTGCTTTTTTGAGAGGTCGACGCGAAAACTGGGGCGTCCACGCCGTCGTCGGCAATAGAGAGCGTGAAGGCGAGTTCGCTTCCGGTGGCAGGAAGGGAGGCTTTTACAAACTCCTCCGCCGAAAGCCGGGCCGAGATCCATCCCCGAATATTGTCGGGCGTACCACGCTGGATCTTAGGGAGGGAGGGATCTCGATAAACGGGAAAGACGATGCCGAGACCCGGACGGTAGGGAAACAGCGGCGTGAGATCGCGAGGATGGATGATCGTCGCGCTACCGAAAATCGCCGCGCGACGCACGAGCTGTTTTCGCGGCGAACTCTCTGGAAAAGTAGCGTCGCTCATCGGAACGTATTTGATTCGGTAGAGGCCGGGAAGAGTCTGATCGACTTCCAAGGTGCCGACGTATCTCTCCCATCGGGAGAGGGCGTTTTCTCGGTCGGAATAGAGTACACTCGCCGCAGTTTGAAATATCGTCTCGTACAGCATGGCGCGGTTGATGAAGTTTTCAGTTGCCTGATCGACGAGGCGTTCGAAGTGAACCCGATCGAACCGCTCGTCGTTTCGAGTAAAGGTCGAGACGATCAGCACGCCGGCGACCCACCCCGCTAAAAGCCCGAGCGTTATGAGCCGGATATTCTCGGACTCTTTGATGACGCGGAGAATTTGTTCCGTGATGGCGATCGAGGCGAGGAAACCCGCGGCTAAAGTGAGATTTTCGGTGGCACCGCGAAATGCGAACGGGCCGTAGCCCGCCGTCGTCGCCCCGACGGCGATGCAGGCGATCACGAGATTGATCCAACTCGTCTCGACTGGGCGCAGGTAACGGCTGGAGAGAAGAAGGATCGGGTAGATCAGAAAAAGCGATACAATCGATGCGTCGGTTCGAAAAAACACGAAGGCCGCGACGGCCGCTGCGATTCCCAAGATAGGAAAAAAAAGTCGCCGAAAAGTTCCAAAAGGGAGGCGGCCTTTCGAAAAAAAATCGAGAAAAAGCGGAGAGAAAAAAAGAGCTCCTATGGAATCTGCGATCCACCAAGTCGTCGCGACGGCGCTCCACTGGGAGGTGTCGATAGTTCCGGACCAAAGAAGCGTCGCCGTGCCAATGGCAGCGCAGAGCGGAGCGGCGAAAAGGGAAGCGAGAAAAGTCGCCACGAAGCGTTCCGCGCCGAAGAAGGTTTGGTGGCGATGGGCAATCGCTCTAAAAATGCGGGCTCCGACGAGTCCTTCCAAGGCGTAACCAAGCGCGATCACCGCGGAACCTGCCAACCCAAGCGGGATCGTGAAATTTGCGAAGAGCGCCCCTAGGAAGATCGCGGGCCAGAACCTACTTCCCATGCGCACCATCGCGCCGATCGCCAGCCCGGTCGCGGGCCATAGGGGCGAAACGTGGGGATTGAGGGTCGCAAGAACTAAACTCCCTTTCGCAAAAACAAAATAGACGAAGACGAGTAGAGCGCCGGAGCCCCAAGAATACGTGAAAGAGGATCGTTCAATCGATTCACGCGATTGGCTCAGATCGAGGGCTCCGTTCGCTGCGTAAAAATTTCATGCCTGCGCACGCTTCTGCTCCTGTAAAGAAAGTCTTTCCAAGATTCTAAACGATAGAAGCGGTTAGCTACAGGGCAGATTTTTCCTCGCCCGCACCGGTGCTTAGAGTTTTCGAATGAGCCCCACCAGGATGCCTTCGATACGGAAGTCTGCCGAATCAGTGAGCGAATCGATCAAAATCGGATCATACGCTGGATTAGCCGCCCGAAGTTCGACCTGCGACCCGCCGGGAATTTTCTTTTTATAGAAACGCTTAATGGTCGCTTCCGAACCGATCATTGCGACGACAGTTTGGCCCTGTTCAGCCGAGTTCTTTTTTTCAATGATCACGTAATCGCCATCGAGAATTCCATCTCCGATCATGGAGTCGCCTTTTACTTTCAGGACGTAATGGTCTTCCGCCAAAGACGTGCGATGGGGACTTCGATTGGGCCGACTAAAGAGAGACAATGGAACTTCCACCGTCTGGTCGTACTCCGCGTATTCGATCGGTACTCCGGCCGCTACTCGACCTAAGAGAGGAAGCGCAACGACCGAGGCATGGGCGGTAACTCCCGCGAGAAGGACCGTTTCAGGGGCATCAACAAAGGGGGCGGGGACCGCTTCCGTCTTTCGCTTCGCAGGCAACGGGATGAGCGATGCACGATGCTTTGAAGAGAAAGGTGTGGTTGTGGAAGAACCTAAGGGTGTTCCTGAAGGCCACTGAGCGTGGTCTCGAAGAACCTCCATCCCACGCTTCGCATTCCACGCTTTACGGAGGAAACCATGGCGTTCGAGTCGGATGAGATAGTTTTGGACGGTCCCCAAACTTTTAAAACCGAAATGCTTCGCAATCTCCTGTTGGGAAGGCGAGTAGCCGTTTTCACGGGAAAATCCCTCGATGTATTCGAGGACTGCTTTCTGTTTCGGCGTCAGCATAGAAAAAGAATATGCGTAGGTTGTGCGTAAGTCTAGGATAAAATAAAAGCCCAGGGACCGTGGTTGTGGAACGGGAGCCCTGGGCTTTTTTCCATGAACTCGGGGGATTTGGGGGGGACCCGAGTTCTAGTTCTAACTTGTGAATTCGTTGTAACGAAGGGCCTGGATAAATAATAATTATTCGTTATGATGCGAATTCAGTATGTTTATTGATACCCTCAATTTGAACCAAGTCCGCATCTTTGAGTGCGTTTACCGCACGAAAAGTATGACCGCCGCCGCGCGGGAGCTGCATTTAACCCAAAGCGGGGTCTCCCAGCATATTCGCGCCTTCGAAGAGATGCTGGGCGCGAAGCTCTTTGATCGGATTAACCAACGAGTCGTGCCGACCGGGTCGGCAACGATACTGTACGAGCAGTGCCAGAAGAGTCTCCAGGGACTCGAGGACGCGTTCTCGGAATTGCAGGCGGAAAAAAACCAACTTTCGGGCCGAGTCTATGTCGGGATGCCGACGGAATTCGGCTACAATGTCGTGATTCCCTCCGTAACGAAGTTTACGGAGAGGTATCCTGGCGTCCGATTCCATTTTCGATTGGGATACGGTTCCGAGATGAATTTGCTTTTGCTTCGCGGAGAGATCGACTTCGCGTTCATCGACGAGTTCGCGATGGATAAAAAGATTCGCACCGAAGCGGTTTACGACGAAACGCTCGAACTTTGCGCCGCTCCGGGACTAGTCGCGAACCTAAAACTCGGCTCGGTCCAAAACCGCGCTTTTTTCGAAGCGCTTCGCTACGTCGACTTCTCCAAGGACGAGCAGATTTTACGTCGTTGGTTTACTCACCATTTCGAAGAAAGCGGCTGGCGCCTTCCCGTTCGCTCGACCATCGAGGACTCCCAAGGCGTCGCTCGTCTTGTGATCGCGGGCGTAGGCGCAGGAATTTTACCTGGCCACCTCGTTCGCAAACTTGAAAAAGAAGGAACTCACCTTGAGGTTTTCAAAGGCAAGGGCAAGGCGCTTAAGAATACGATTTCGGTAGCGAGCTTAAAAGATCGCACTCACACGCGCTCGGTCCAGTCCGCATTTGATTTTCTGACGAAAGAAGTCGAAGCGATGAACTTAGCGAAACGGGCGAAGTAACGGTTTCCGCCGCTTGACCTCCGCCGAGGATGCATTCCACTGCGGATGGCGCAAGACCTGGGATTTTAAACCATCGAATTCCGGTCCCGCGATTGAAGCCGAGGTGTTTAGTTTCAAAAGCCAGTCCCGCCCTAAGGGCTTCGCCAAGCGATCGAGGCGCGTCGCGACCGCCGTCGTTTCGTTTTTCACTCCCGTCGACATGCCCCGGCCGACGAAGAATCCAGCGGCCAGGAAATGGAGTCGCACCGGCGTCGAGGCCGAGTAGGTATAAAGAACACAATCGTGCGGATCGAGATGGGAGTGGAGGCGGAGAAAGCATTCTGCTGACCAAAGTTCCGGGACGATTTTCGGAGAGTAGAGATCAAAAAAAATCACATCCGCGGGCGGAACTTCGGTGAGACGGGTGTAAAAATCCCCGACAAGAACCGTCCATTCCACGGCGACGGATCCGACGGTGAACGACGAGCGACCGAGGTCGCCGGGAGCCCGAGCGAGCAGAGGGCGAACGATATTTTCCCACTTTGCTAGGAAAGGAAAGATCCGGGGGTCTTCATGGACGCAGCGGAGGGCTGATTCCAATCCCTTCAGTTTCGTTTCGAACGAAAAGATCTGGAGGGTTCCGTGGGCCTCCGGGAATTGATAAAGTCGCTCGAGACAGCTGAGCACGTTTGCGCCGGTCCCCAGGCCGACGTCGTAAAGTACGACCGTATCGCTAGGGTCATTCAGACGTCGCTCGATTTGAGCGGCGTCGGCGTACACCAGGCGGGCTTCCGTTTCCGGTCCGACTCGCGAGTGCATGGCTTGTCCATTCTCCTCGTCCACGAGGGTGTGCGTGCCATTGAGATGCGTTCGGAGCGAGAACTGGTCGGCCATTCTGCTCTCAGATACGCCGGTCCGTTTGTCTTGGAAAGACCGAAAAGTCGGGATATTCCTTGGTCATGGGACTTTTACCGAAGTATCAGCTCGTATATTCAATTCGTTCGCCTTTCGCCCGCCGAGTTCGTGTCGCGTTTTCGCGACTTGCGCTACCGTTCGAAGCAAAGGAAATCAGCGTGTTTGAACCGCCGGCGGAATTTTTAGCCGCAAATCCGCTCGGCACGGTGCCGGTGCTGATCATCCGTTCTCCCACGGGCCGGCCCGAGGAGTCGGTTGCGCTTCCCGATTCGGCTTCGATTCTCGAATACCTCCACGAAAACTACGGTGGAAAAATCTGGCCAAGCGACCTTGGAGTTCGCGCGCACGTCCGGGCGGCCTCGACGCTGGCCGAGGGATTGATGACGGAAACCGTTCGGTGGTTTTTGGAAAACCAACGGCCGCTTCCCTTTGAAGAAGCGAGCGCGGAGTGCATTGAGAATATCGATCGGACGTTGGCCGCGATCGCGGCGCAGCCTTGGAAGAGCTTGCCGTGGAAAGTCTCCGACTTTCAGTTGACCCAAGCGGGATACGATCTGGCGATCGCGCTGGATTATCTTCAACTGCGCTTGCAAGGGTATCCGTGGCAGACGAAATTTCCCGAGCTTGCGCGGTTCTCCGAATTGCATCGCAACCGTCAGGATCTCGCGGGGACCCTCCCGCCCGCGTAAAAAATTCGAAAGGCCGAGGGTAGGTTTTAAATTACGGTTGCGATTGCGGCCGCTGCCGAATTTAAGGAACGCTGCGAAGCGCCGCTTTTACGCGTCCAAAGTCGGAAAGAAACCGTTGATTGCTCGACAATGCTTCGTAAAACTGTTCGGCAAGTTTCCGGCCCGCGACGACGTCCGAAGGATGGTGGACGCCCCCCAGGACGCGGTTCTCGCCGACTTGGATTCCCGCTGCGAGAAACTCCTCGGCTTGGGCAGGAATCAAATCGGCGACCACGAGGGCCGAAAGGACGCCCGCGGCGGCGTGGGCACTTGGGTAAGAGCGGTCCCCGCCGGGTCGCCTGATGCACGGCCGGATCGACGAGTCGGTGGTGTAGGGACGCGGACGCTGGAATTGATCTTTGAAAGGATGAACCTCTTCAGTCGCCGTTTCGATGACTTCTTCCACAAACTCCTCGACCACTTTGAGTTGTCCGGCCGATAAGAGGCCGGTCTCCGGCCCGTAAAAAGAAGCGACCGAGAGAAAACTCTGGGAATCGGCGATTTCGCACTCTTCGTTCGAACGGACGTTTTGAGCGCGCTTGAGTTCGACGAAATCGGCTTGATGGTCCGAAGAGCCGGGGATGGGCGGAGAGGCGATTAACCAGTGGCCGTCGATTGAATAGCCTGCGGCAAACGCACTTGGGGTGATGGCCAATAAAAGGGTCACGATCAGCGAGGTTTTCATCTCGGTCCTTCGGATAGGGAATTACGTTTGATTCCTTTGACGGGCCGAGGTCCGTTACTCGGTTGTTTGTATTCTTTGACCGTTGCCGCAAGAGCGGCTAAGAGGAACGATTTCATATTTTACGTCTCCTGATATTTCCCGAGCTTCGCCCGAGAGACTTTCCAAGGACTCCGGCGGGGCGGGAATTGATTAAGCCGGTAGTTACGACAGTATGGCTCATTGCGCAATGCAGCAATTGCAGTGCGCCTTTAAGTACGAAATCATTCAATTTTTTTGGGTTTTCAGTGTTCTAGGGGCATGCCGAAATCACGAGCCAGACCCGGATTTAGACGTAGAGTCGCCGCTTTGTGGTCCCCTCGGGTTTGCACATGGAGCAGGTTTTAAGCCTGAAAACTGGGATGGGTAAGAGACCTTTCTTTAGCAGTTGAGGCCGTAATTTCCGGTATCTTCCTCAACAAGGAATCCAAAGAATTTGCTCCGGCAGCGCTAGTGGCGATCTCCAAGCGTCTTTCGAGCTTGTCGTAAAATCCAATCAATACTCCGCTCAAATTAAAGCCCTTGGAAGTAAGCTTCAGGACGCATTTTCTTCGATCAAGATGACTCATCGTTCGTTGAACGAGTTTTAACTCTTCAAGCTTTGAGAGGCAGTGGCTGATGTTACCTTTCGTCGTTCCGAAGGCGGAAGTCAGGTCTCCCGGCTGCGTTTCTTTGGTGTCTTCAAAAAAAATAGAGATCAGGATCAGGCTCTGGAGATAGTTCAACGAATACTTGGCAAGAAAGTCGTTAATCGAGCGTTCCGTTTTGTTGGCGCTCGAAGCCAACTGAATGACAACACTCTCGTTAATATATCGCGAAAATTTCATGGCTGAAATTAGTTTAGCCGCTAAACAGTTGAAATGAAAACTACCGAATTAGTTTGGACAGGCCCGGATTATTCCACCCTATAGTTGAATCGAGGAGAAATGATGAGCGCTCTAGCCGTAATCCCGTCTTGGATTTCTAAATCGGAAAACCGTGTGTCGCGCGAACTACTTGCGCTCGTAGGAGGGTCTTTTTATTTAGCGACACTGGCACAGATCGCGATTCCTCTGCCGTTCACTCCGGTCCCGATCACCGGGCAGACATTTGGAGTCACAACGATGGCGCTGCTTTGGGGCCGCGAACGTGCCACCGCCGTCTTTGGTTTATATCTCCTTGAAGGATTAGTTGGTTTGCCGGTGTTCGCTCGAGGAATGAGTGTAATCTTCGTCGGCCCCACTGCGGGTTACTTGGTTGGCATGTGGATCGCGTGTTTCGTGGTAGGAGCCTTAGCGGACCGCAGGTGTACCCAGACTTTTCTAAAATCATTGGCGGCCTGCACTGTTGGCAGTGCGATTATCTTCGTCTGCGGATTAATCGGGTTGTCGATCTTCATGGGCACAGAGGGACTCCTGTCAGCAGGATTGTTCCCATTTTTGCTGGGTGATTTGATGAAAAATGTAGCGGCTGCCTTGTTAGTCACCCGGGTTGGACGAAGAAGGGAATGAAAAGAGGAAGTACCTCTGGTTCGCGTAGTGCTGGTAAGTCGCTCGTGGCACTTCCCAATCGCAGAGAGAGGCATCGTCTTCAACCCGACCACATCATTCCTTATGCCCCTACCGTAATGGCGCTAAAGGCAATCCGGCAATGGAGTTATTCCCAGCGCGTTCACTTGCCTGCGTCGGAAGCGATTAACAAGAACGGCGAGCACCCGGGACGCCAATTGGCTAGTTGGCCGTACGGCCTAACTTTCGTCGAACGTAAAGAATCGCAGATTCGGGCGCAAATATTCGACGCCACCGCGTCCAGTAGCGGACCGCGCCTGGTCCCGACATGTCGACCGATTCCATTTGCTCCATCGCGCGGAGGTTTTCTCCGTTTTCCAAAAGTACGCGAAGCGTAGCGTCGACATCGAAATGTTCACGTGCTGCCTTTGAGATGGAAAGAGACCCAAATTCCGTTCCATTTGCGGCGTAGGCCAGGTCTAGACGGATCTTATTGTTCGCTACGCTAAAAGCCGCAGTTTTAAAAGCGCGCTCCGGATCTCGACCGGCCGTCCTCGCTTGCATCTGATACCCGAGTTGGGCTAGCCAAGCGGCGCTGCTCGCACCGCTTGGCGACCCATGCAGGATCGTATTCTTTCTGGCGTGATAAGCCGCTCCCCAAAAATGATAAGGCTTTGCGTTTTCGATAGTTGAGGCCACGTTTTCAGGCATCGAAAAAAAAGTATCGGCCTTTTTCCACATCCTCGCATCTAGAACCGAGGAGCCTAAAGCAATGGTTTCAAACAGACTTGCGATATCGGTATTTCCGTCTGATCCCATCGAAACTCTTTTAAGGACCTTGTCTAGTAACTGGTCGATCCTTTGGGAGATATTCGCGCCCGAAGCGGAATAAATCCCCATGAATTCCCATGCCACCTCGTAAGCCTCCTTTGCACTGAAGTTCGCTCCCAGAAATGCGTTCTCGAGCAATGAAAACATCCGAGTGTTTGGGAGCTCATCCGCTTGAACCAGATCCCTAATCTTCTCCGCGGCGATTCGAATTCCTTCGAGTCGTTTCGGGTCGGAGAGGAAGCGGAAAGTGTCTTCGATGAGAGCCAGATTACTGCCCCGCGGAAGCATATCCACCAGGATCGTCCGGAGCGACTTAACGCACGCATTGAGCGAACGCAGCTTTCCATAGATGCCGCATAGAACGACGAGCTTCGCGTCTGCGATTTCGATGGGCGGATCTCTCGTCGCTAGGACTTCTTTACGCCGAATAGCCAGCGCTTCCTGGTACTCCTTGGTAAGGATCTGCTCCGAAAGCCGCTCATACGAAATGGTTCGAGAGCGGTGATCGAAAGAGAAACGGCGAATGTTCTCGAAAGGGAACAAGGAAGCGCTCCACGGTTGAGTCCAGAGATAGAATTGAGTCTCAAATTTTTTATTGGTCGTACCGGCTAGTTCGATCGTCCCCGGAGGCAGTCGCCAGAGCTCATCCATTTCGGCAAGCGTGGTTCGGAAAGAGAATTTTTTTAGATCGAGATCGCGAACAGTTTCTTGAAATTCGGTGCGCGACACGTTCTCTAAGAGAATGGCGCAGTTCTGTTTAGGGTCACTATAGGTACTTGCTAGGTTTGAAAGTGTCTCTGGGTCGAGTCTGTCTGCAACAAAGCCAGCAAGCACGGTGTTAGAAAGCAAAAAGCAGACTGACGACGCGGCGAATTTACCTTTTGTGAAACCCTTCCGCATGCAAGGCGCTTTAGTCGTACGCATTTATTCCCTCGGGTACGGGCAATTCCGCTTTGACGTGAAAAACTCGAACCACATCCCATCAATTTTACACCACATTATGGGGCGTAGCGACCGGCGGATTTTTGACCAAAGTCTTCAAGCCTGGGCCCGACCGCGATTCCTTCGTTTACCCGCGCACCCGCAATCGCGATCAGGTTGCAAGCCGCTGCGCGAAGCTCCGGCAACGCCAGGTGGGGTTTTGGGCACTTGATCAAACTCTAGTGCGGAGAGGGGAAACCATTGAAAATGGTGGACCCTGTCCCGGTGCAAACGAACCGAAGCCTAGAACTAAAGCCCGCCGGTAGCAATTCTAGGCTTCGGTAACCATTTCGAAAGGAAAGTTCCTAAGAACGGATGTCCGTGGGAATTTCCGAACTCGAGGTGCTCCTAACGGCTTACACTCGTAATCGAAGTACACATCGTGGACACGGTAACATCTTTCACGGCCGAATTGCCCATCATAGCGGGATAGATTTCCGTATTTTCAGTTTCTACTCGGAGCCGGACCGCAAAATCGGTGACCTGATTGACCCCAGGCTTTCCCATACCGGTATTCACCGAAACGTTTTCTTGATGGAAGAGATTTGTTTTGAGGACGCTAATTTTAGCATCAGTAACGACTTGGATTTGATTGTCATCCCAGTATACGAGGCGAAATCCATCTCCATTGGCGTCCGCTAGAGAACCCGTCTTTGCTTGGAAAAAATAATTTTTGAAGCCCAGTTCGATTTCACATCTTTCATTCGCTAGAGCCGAAATCGAAGGGAGCAAGAGAAGCAAAGGCATAAGTATTTTCATATCATTCTCCTTTTAGAGTTTAGAATTTGAGATTTAGAGGAAAAGAGTCTTTCTGCCCTGGCCATCTTCGAGCGTCGTTTCCTTCTTGCCGCTGACGGAATGGAGTGACGCTTCTCCGAGGTTTGTTTCATAAAGGACGCGTGTGCCTTTTCGAACTTGAAAGCGAACGTGAATTTTCGCCGCTTCAAATCCGGATTTTAGAGAGCAGCTGAACGTCGGGGAAAGACTCGTGAAGCGGAGGCTTTGGTATTCCGGCGCCGGTAAGTTTACTTGGGCAACAGGAATGCCTTTAAGTCTCTCGAAATCGATTTCTGTCGTCGCGGATCGCTCGAAGACATTCCGGTTCCGATCGGTTGTCCAATCGAGCCATTGGGTCTTCGCCTGGCACTCTACGGCCGCGAGATCTCCGGTAACGTGGTAGCTGAAGTTCAGGTGGCCACGTTCCGACGGGTCGATCTGAATTGTTTTAAATGCAAAGTCGGCATTGTAATTATAGTCGAGTTTCAAGGTCAGATGCGCGACGATCGCTGTCCGGCGGATCATCTCCACGCTATGCTCCGAATCACCCTGACCAGCTACCCACTCCGCCATGTACGCATACGTAGTCCCGACTAATTTTCGCGCTAGATCCGAGGAGGTCAGTCCCGATTTTCGATGCATGGCCCAAACGGCCTCGTGATAAAAGAGAGCGCCCTGGTTCAAAGGGGATAGTGCGTCGAAGAGCTCTGGATCGATATAGAGGACATTGTCGCTCGCGTAAGTGGCAATTTGCTCGTACGCGCAACCTTTTGGAGTTGTTACCGTCGTGAAATCCTCGGTCAAGTTTAGTTTCTGGTTTGGAGAGATGGAGCGAACGTTTCCTTGATAGGGCGACGCAAAGCCGTTTCTCACCAGATTCTCGCGCAACGTCGAGTTCTTCGACGAGGTGCGGGTAAATCGAATCTCCGTATCGGGACGGAGCGCGCGCGGCTCGTTCTCGTCGACAAAGGAAGCCATCAGCGTTAAAAGTTCCTTATTGTAGATGTATCCATGGTTCTGCGAGACGTGCCGAAGGAAAATACGCGAACTCGTATCCATGGCTAAAATCGCGGCACTTTCTCGATTTTGGTAAAAGTCCTCTAGCTTGCGAATTCCTTCTGCCGTCAGCCACCCGTTAATCTCTCGAGCTTCGTATAGGTCGAGGAGTTCTGCGGATTTGATTTCTCCCGATGAGTCTCGGCAGATCACACCAATTCCGCCGTTGCCAACTCCACCGGCTGCGATTGCGGCAGACGGCGCTGCGATGCTGACAATGGATACGAGTACGGCGGGTAGGATGCTGAAGGCGTTCATTTTAATGCTCCGTAGGGTCTTGGTTTAAGGCTTCACCGGACTTGGTCCGGGTTAGGGGGAAAAATTGGATCTGGATTTGGGCGGTGAGATCGCCGCTATTTTCTTCGAGGAGAGCGGTGAATCGTGATTTGAACTCTCGAATCAGTTCTTTGGCTTCAGGAATTCGTGCGGCTTTCAAAGTGAGGGTCTCGCTCGTAAACTCGCGCCGGGAAGGTTCGAATTTCCGGAGGGCGGTCTTCGCGTGATCGAGCATGGACTCGTGATAGCGCTTAATGGCCTCGCTCGAAATGTCGTTCGTCGTATGGAAACGACCGTCGCGGATCACGAGTTTATTCTTTTTTCGTTCGAGTAGGCCGACTTCGATGAGGAGTTCGATCGCGCGAGACGCCTCGGTCGGTGTAACCTGAAATTCGAGCGTACTTGAAATCCAGTTTGGATCAGCGACGAAGGATTCTAGCCTCGTCATTTCTCGGATAGCGAGGCAGTACCAATTCGCAATCAGAGCGAATGTCTTGTCGTCGAGGAGGCGTAGGGCTGCGTCCGGATGGGTCTTACCCATCTTTTCCAGGATGAGGACGGATAGACGTGGATCGTCTTTTACCTTGCGCAGGCGAACGAGATCTTCGAAGTAGCGGGCGTCGCGGACAGAAAAACGGAAGTAACGTACTAGTTTACGCGTAATCTGGGGGCCCGGATCTCGCTGTCCCTGGATGATCTTAGTGATCGACGAAGGGTCTTTCAGACCGACCTGACGAGCGAACATTCCGAACGTCCATTTATTTTGGCGACGCTTGCAATCTTGGACGTGCGCCAAGAGGTAGGATCGGTAGTCGGTGAAGTGTTTAATGTCGAGGTGAGGCACGCGGCCTAATTACCATGGCTGCGTTTTGCCCGCATTAAGCGAATGGGCAAACTTTCAGAAAGAATGGGCAAACTTGCCCGCCAGTCGTGATCCTTCGCGACGCGCTTGAGTGTAGGAAATATGTCCGTTGTTCGAGTGTTACGAAGGGCCCGAGTATAAGCGCTTTCCAAGCCCCAAGTCCGATAAACTAGGACTTGTTCGTATTGTATCCTATGGGATACAATAAAACCGAGATATGGAACCGACTCCTCGAGAGCTTTTGAACTATGTGATGCTGGTCGAGCGATCGTGCGGAAGCAGTTTA
Organism: uncultured Bacteriovoracaceae bacterium; assembly: GCA_964485835.1. Lineage (GTDB taxonomy): Bacteria > Bdellovibrionota > UBA1018 > UBA1018 > UBA1018 > JACMQW01. The sequence continues at coordinate 1,408 of CAZAKW010000033.1, read as the reverse complement.
ACCGTGTTCGTATCGGGAATCTCGGTAATACCCGGAGCTTGGGCGAAGGGGTTTGGGAGCTGAAGATCGACTTCGGATCTGGATACCGAGTTTATTTCGGAGAAGATGGGCCGAAATTTGTGGTTCTCCTTGTCGATGGCGACAAAGACTCACAGGAGCGGGATATCTCGAAGGCCAAGGAATATTGGAAGGATTATCAATCCTAATTCAGGAGTGTGATTTATGCCTAAACGGACAAAAAAATATGAAGAAAGCCTCACTGAATCTCTGAAAGATCCATGCGAGGCAGCGGCCTATTTAAACGCCCATCTCGACGAAGAAGATGGCGAGGACGTTTTTCTGCTCGCCCTTCGTGATGTCGCGCGTGCACACGGAGTCGGCGAGATCGCTGAAAACGCCTCACTCGGCCGGGAAAGCCTTTATAAGGCGCTTTCGAAGGACGGGAATCCTAAACTCTCCACTCTTCGCTCGCTCTTGAAGGCTGTCGGCCTCAAGTTATCCGTGGAAAGCGAAGATAAACGCGCTTCGTGAAAATACGAACGCCCCAGATTTTCAGTCCGAGGCGACACTTAATTTTTAGGTCATCGGTGCGCGGTTAGCGTCGATAATTAGGGAAAAAATTTAGGAGCGCAGTACAAAGAGTAGATAACTACTGATGACAGCCAAAACCCAAATAATCATCCCCGGGATAGCCAATGGGTGAGTCCATTTTACTAGACGATAGTGAATGTCACAATAAGCGAGAGAAGCAGGAACTGCGCCTGGAAAGTGTCG
>CAZAKW010000033.1:0-624 GCA_964485835.1 uncultured Bacteriovoracaceae bacterium | reverse complement strand
TCGATAATTAGGGATTTAGTGTGAGCCCCTGACCTTAGACAGAGTTCACTTTATTAAGTGAGCAAAAGTCGATTAGCCCTAACCAGGTCCTCCGAGGTAAAGGGAGGGCCAGAAATGGCTAAGAAAATGGAAGCATTTACACCCCCGCCGTACCGAGAGAAGCGCCCACGGGGCCGTCAGCCGATCCATTCGGTCGAGATGCGGCTCATGATCGGGAAAAAGGTCATCGCAAAAGAACTGACCTATCGAGAGGCCGCAAAGACCTTCGGACTTTCTAGTGGAGCCGTGGCCGCCTGCGTTCGCCTCGTTAAAAATGACAATCGAAAAGGCCAAAGGAAATCTAATTACCATCGTCAAAACGACGAAGTCGAAAGCTACCGCCATCAGGCCCAGATCAAAGATCTGAAATATCAGATCGCCGATCTCTTCCTCGAGAACCAGATGCTAAAAAAAATTGTAGCTCACTCTCTCGAGATGAAAAGAAACAATGGGTCGATCATTACTACCGAGAATTTGGGATCCCGATCTCCCGCGGGTGCCGAATGATGCAGCTACCGAGAGCGACTTACTACCATCAGCCGGTTCGGAAGGAACGGCAGCGCATCCGCGATTTGGAGCTCAGAC
>CAZAKW010000032.1:5410-14900 GCA_964485835.1 uncultured Bacteriovoracaceae bacterium | reverse complement strand
CGAATCCTTTCCGCTATTTGACGCTCCCGGCAGATTGGATTTCCACGGGACCTATTCGGTTTACCCTAAAAAGCGGGTCGAAAAAACGCCGGGGGATGAAAATGGAGATCCTGCGAATCGTAAAATCGGTGCTCCCGGCTACGTCGTGGGAGGCGCTGGGTGGGGCGCCGGGCTGACGATTCTCTTCTATCTTTGAAGCCTGGAACGCGGCATTCTAGAACGGTCACCATGCGCCGTTACTTCCGCTCCCCTAAGGACTTTCTTTCCCTATTCCGCCGCCATTTGCTCACCGGCATTTTCGTGCTGGTCCCTTTCGCCGTCGTCGCTTGGATCCTTACGAAAGTATTCACAGCGATTGCGTTGTTGCACCTTTTGATTCCCGAAGAGTGGAAACCGATCCATCACTTCGACGAGCTAACCGCCCAACTGATCCATTTCGCGATTACCTTGGCTCTGGCGGGAACCTTTCTTTTCTTCGTCGCCGTCTTGGGATGGTTCTCTAAAAATATCCTGGGGCAAAAAATTCTTTCGTTCGCCAGCCAGGTCGTTCAAAGGATCCCCGTCGTTCGTGCGATTTACTCGTCGCTCAATCAACTCCTCAAGACGATGGCGACCGGCGACAAACAGCAATTCTCGCGGGTGGTCTACATCGAATATCCACGTAATGGCGCCTGGGCCTTGGCCTTCGTCACCGGCTCCGCACGATCTCCGCTGGGTGGAAACGAAAACTCGTTTCTTAACGTTTACGTGCCGACGACCCCCAATCCGACCTCGGGATTTCACTTGATCATCGACGAAGCCGACGTCCGCGATAGCGGCCTTAGCGTCGAGGAAGCGTTCAAAACGATTCTTTCCCTGGGAATCGCGCAAAAGGAAGACGGCTAATCGCATGGCGAAACCGGACCCGAATGCCGAACGGTTGATCGCTTCGAATCCTAACGCTCGTTCGAATTTTTTCATCGAAGAAGTTGTCGAGGCCGGCCTCGTCCTGACCGGTACCGAGATCAAAAGCCTGCGCGCGAATTCACCGAATTTACGGGATGCTTTCGTCGAGGTGCACGGAAACCGAAACCGGAAACTCGAAGCGTTCTTGATGAACGCCCATATCGCGCCGTACTCCCATGGAAACATCTGGAACCACGAACCGGTACGCAGGCGAAAGCTCCTCCTGCATCGGCATCAGATCGAGCGCATGTACGGCGCTTCAGTTCGCGACGGCATGTCGATCATCCCCATCCGAATGTATTTCAAGGGCGGAATCGCCAAACTGGAAATCGGATTGGGCAAAGGAAAGAAGAAATCCGATAAACGCGCCGACGTGAAAAAGAAAACGGCGGATCGAGAGATTGAGAAAGCGCTAAAGCAGAGGAAACGCTAGATGGCTTTTGTTCTGAAGAAAACCATCGGCGAAACGATGCTTGAACGGGCCCGACAGACTCCGGGCATCGTTGGATTCCGTCACCGATCCAGCAACGAGTTTCTTTCACCGATAGGAACTTGGAGAGAAGTCACGTTTCTCGCTTTTCGCCAGGAATGCGAACAAACGAGCCTAGGTTTGAAACGCGCGGGCGTCGGCGCGGGCGACCGCGTGGCGATCCTTTCCAAAACCCTCTACGAGTGGACGCTGGCCGACTTGGCGATTCTGGGGCGGGGCGCGATCACGGTGACGATCTATCCGTCGTTGACCGCGGAAGAAATTTTCGAGTTGCTCGAACATAGCCAAGCGAAAGCGGTCTTCGCCGAGACCGAAGCGGATTTGGAGCGCATTCTTCCGTACTTGCCGAAACTCCCAAATCTAGAACGGATCGTCGTATTCGAGACGACCCGTGTATCCCTCCCCTTGAATGCCGTTTCTCTTTTCGATATCCAGCGCGACGGCGAACTCGAACGCCACGTTTCGCCCAACTTGTTTGAGGAAACCCTACGCGGACTGAAAGAACAGGATCTCTTTACCCTCTGCTACACCTCGGGTACGACCGGCCGGCCGAAAGGCGCGATGTTGACCCACGAAAATTTGATGAGCGTCTTGGGCGACTGCCTCGCCGTCTACGGCGGTCACATTCGGCCGAACAAGGAAGTGCTCGTAACTTTTCTTCCTTTCTCCCACATCATCGGCCGGCTCGAGTCGATGTCGACGTTCGTCTTCGGATGGCAGCTGAATTTCGTGGATTCGATCGAGAAGATGCCCGAGCTTTTGCGTGAAATCCGCCCGACGATCCTGTTTAGCGTCCCCCGCATCTTTGAAAAGGCGCTCTCGGAGGTCGAGACCCGAGTGAAAAGATCCTCGCTCGTCACGCGAAATCTCTACGGCCTCGCCCTACGTGCCGGCCAAAGTTATTTTTCAAAACGTCGGCGCGGTAAGTCCGCAGGCCCCGTCCGTCGGACCGCGTACCGACTCTTCCGCGAAACCGTTCTCCGCCGCGTCGTCGAGGGGTTCGGTGGTCGTCTTCGGTTTGCGATCTGCGGCGGCGCTCCCCTCTCCAAAACCCTCGGCGAGACGTTCGAAGTTCTCGGCATTCTGATTCTTGAAGGATATGGACTCACCGAGACCTGCGCCCCCGTCGCGATCAATTCCGTGACCCACCATAAATTCGGAACCGTCGGGAAACCTTTGCCGGACGTCTCCGTCCGTATCGCGGAAGATGGAGAGATTTTGCTCCGGTCGAAGAAAATTTTCTCGGGCTACTGGCGGGACGAGGCCGCGACTCAGGACGCATTCGATGCTGACGGATGGTTTAAAACCGGAGATATCGGTTTCGTGGATCCGCGCGGCTACCTCCACGTAACCGACCGTAAAAAAGACCTGATCATCACGAGCGGCGGGAAAAACGTCGCCCCGCAGAAAATCGAGAACTTCGCCAAGACGTTCTCTCCGCTGCTTGCCGAGTTTATCGTCGTTGGAGACCGGCAAAAACACCTGGCGGCCCTAATCACCCTCGACCGCACCGCCTTGGCTCGCTTCGCGAAGCAAGAGCACCTCCTCTATAGTGAGCTCGCCGAGCTGGCTCGGCATCAAAAGGTCCAAGCCGAGGTGGAACGCATCGTCGCCGCCTTGAACCAGCATTTGGCTCGGTTTGAAACGATCAAACGTTTCGCCATTTTGACCGATGAGTTTTCCGTAGAATCCGGCGAACTCACCCCGTCCCTTAAGGTGAAGCGCGCCGTAGTTCGGCGGAAATACAAAGCCCTGATTGATGCGTTGTATCAAATTGATACCCCCTTCCTCACCCAAGCTCGTCTTGACCCCTAGGATCAATTCCGATACTTACAGTCTTCCGAAAGAGGTTTATTGCTTATGGCGCGAGTTACGATTGAAGACTGCTTGAAGAACGTCGACAACATGTACGAATTGGTCCACATCGCGACCAAACGCGCTCGCCAACTTTACAAAGGCTCTAACTCTCTCGTGAAGAGCAAAAACCGCGTTGTTGTGACGGCTCTTCGCGAAATCGCCGCGAATCGCGTACGCGCTAAATACGGCGATGCCGGTCCAGACCAAGACATGCCTCCCGTCGCGAACTAATTCGCTTTTACCCGGGCTTGAATTTTACGTTCTCTTTTCCAAGCGCGCGCTCGCGCGTTTTTTCGGCGTGAGCTTCGGCTTACGAAGTTTCGTACGCGTCTGGATCACCTTTGCGGGAGAGGGCTTTCGCTTCGCGGTTCCCAACGGCTCCAGCGCCGATTGGAAGACTTCGTCGATATGGGAGACGTAACGAATCGTCATTCCTTTTAAGGCGTAAGCCGGAACTTCTTGGACGTCCTTTTCGTTAAGTCGAGGGAGCATCAGTTCCGTGATCCCTGCGCGTTTCGCAGCCAAGATCTTTTCTTTGATTCCACCTACCGGAAGAATCTTTCCGATGAGGGAGAGCTCTCCGGTCATCGCAAGTTTCTGCCGAAAGGTGCGTCCTGAGAGCAGCGAATACAAAGCGGTGGCCATCGTTACGCCAGCCGACGGGCCGTCCTTAGGAATCGCCCCGGCCGGCAAGTGGAGGTGAAAATCGCGATCTTTAAAGAACGAATGATCCAATTTCAGGCCCGTTCCCGCACGTTTTTTGACGAAGCTCCACGCGATCGCCGCGCTTTCGCTCATCACTCCGCCCATCTGCCCGGTCAGCTTGAGCTGACCGGTTCCGGGCAAGTCCATCGCTTCGATGAAAAGGATGTCTCCCCCGGTTGCCGTCCAAGCTAGGCCCACGACGACGCCCGGCGCGGAAATTCGCTCGGCCAGCTCGTTATAGTAACGCTTCGGGCCCAACCAATTCGTAAGCTCCGCCTCACGGACGAAGATCGGGGTGATTTTCTTTCGTTTAGAAAGCGGCATCTCCTCGCTCTCCACAATCCGAGTCGCCGCCTTACGCGCGATCCGCGCAAGAAGTTGTTGGAGAATCCGCAGACCGGGTTCACGCGCGTAATCGAGCATGATTCGACGAATAGCGGCCTTTTCGATTTTTAGCTGCGAGGGCCGGAGCCCGTGGTCTTCCAGCGCTTTCGGCAACACGTATCGAAGGGCGATTTCCTGCTTTTCTTCCAGGGTGTAGCCCGGAATTTCTATGATCTCCATCCGGTCCAAAAGCGGAGGCGGGATCGTGGCGAGCGAATTAGCCGTTGCGACGAAAAGTACTTTGGACAAGTCGAACGGTACGTCGAGATAGTGATCGATGAAGGAATGGTTTTGCTCCGGATCCAAAACTTCTAAAAGCGAAGACGCGGGATCGCCTTGAAAACTCGCACCGAGTTTATCGACTTCGTCGAGCATGATTACGGCGTTTTTAGAACCCGCCCGCTTCATCGCGGTAATCATCTTCCCGGGCATCGCGCCGACGTAAGTGCGGCGGTGGCCTTTGATTTCCGCCTCGTCGCGCATCCCACCCAAACTGAATCGGTAAAAATTTCGGCCTAGCGCCTTAGCAATCGATTTTCCGATCGACGTTTTGCCCACTCCGGGCGGACCAACCAAGCAGATGATCGACGCCTTAGGCTCGCGCTTCCGTTGGGCCGTCAACTTACGTACCGCCAGGAATTCGAGAATCCGGTCTTTTACTTTTTCCAAACCGTAATGATCGTCTTCTAGGATTTCGCGGGACCGTTTTAAATCCAAGGAATCAGTCGTAACCACGTTCCAAGGAAGCGAACAGAGCATCTCGAGATAGTTACGAACGATATTAAACTCGGGCGAGTTTTCCGAAATCGTCTCGAACTTCTCAACTTCTTCCAGGGCGACCTTTTTGACTTCGGCCGGCATCCCGGCGGCTTCGATTCGCTCACGGAAAGTCCTTACGCTCTTGTCCGTTCCGTCCTCGTCGTCGGACAATTCTTTTTTGATCGCTTTGAGTTGTTCGCGCAGGAAGAACTCACGCTGGAGTTTCGTGAGTTTATGATCGACTTCCGAATGGATCCGCTTCTGGACGTCAGCAACGTCCTGCTCACGACGTAAATGGCCAAGCAGTTTTTCAAAACGTCCGCGAACCGGAATCGTTTCCAGAAAATCCTGGGCTTCGTCTTTCGAGAGCGAAAGCGCGTAAGCGACCAGATCGGCGACCGTGCCGGGCCCAGGAGCATTGATCATCGCCAGCCGCATTTCGTCGGTGAAAAATGGATTCGTTTCCGAAAGTTTTTTCACATGGGCGACCACGGAACGGGTTAAGGCATCCATTTCCGTCGTTTTCTCCACGACGTCGTTCAGATACTCCGGTTCAACGACGATAAAAGGATGGTCTGAGAGGATGCGTTTAATCCGGAAGCGTTTCATGCTGTGGACGAGAAGATTGACCGATCCATCGGGCATCTTTAAACGCTTGAGGATTTTCACCACGACGCCGTACTGATAAATTCCCTCCGGCCCGATGTCTTCGCGAAGCTCGTCTTCCCGTGTGAGGACCAGTCCAAGCATCCGGTTGCGTTGCAGGCTTTCCTCGACGATCGAAACGAACCGCGGGTGGCTGACGACAAGCGGAGCCATAAGCGACGGAAATACGATTGCCGAATGGGTCGGCAAAACAAAAAGGTTATTGGGCAGAACCTGGTCCGCGATCACGATTCCGGAGGCGTTGATGGCAAGAGAATCGTTTTGGTGGTCCACGGCCACATCGATGGTGCCGTTAGTATCGGAATCAGGAGAGTCGCCAGGCTTACGTTCGTCACGAGCGTCCATAGCCCAAAGATGGGCCCGATTTCGTGGATGGCAAACCCGTATTTTTTAGAACAGAGTAATATTAGAGGCTTATTCCGGTATTTCTTCAGAGTGACTAGACGCACTATTGCCCATGTCGCCTTCTTCGACCACGGTCGCCGCGGGAATCGCCTTCGGGCGAGGAGCGGTGGCCACCGGGCGCGCCGGCGCGGTTTTTAAGTCAAAGACGATTCGGGTCGGCGCGCCAAGTTCGAAAACCTCCACCGGCACCGCCGTTTTCAAATGCAGGGCAAAAATCCATGCATCTTCTTCCACGCGGGGAAAAAATTCGACTTGCGATACCACCGGACTTTTCTTGAAAGCAGCCACGATTTTTTTCGCATCGATTCCTAAGCGAAGGCTTCCGAAGAGCGTGACGAGGATCCTTCGTTGGGCGGGTTCTACCGCGACCTGATAGTAAGGCGCGCCCACCGAATCGAGATCGATCACGACTCGTTCGAATCCTCCATTGGCCGCGCGGCGGATGCCTTTCACCAATCCGGAGCGAATCTCCCGATCTCCGCCCGCGAAAATCCCCTCCTTCAGGTACGTTTCAGTTTTCTTCGTCAGGACTTCGCGAACCGCACTCGGCTCAAGGGCCGCGCTTGCCGCGGAAACGAACAAAATAGGCGCGAATACGAAAAAGGTCTTCATCATACGATCATCGCTTCTTTCTTCGAGATTTCAAGAACAAGAGCCCACCGATCACCGCCCCGACGAACAAGATGACGGAAGGAGCAAGTCTTCCGGACTTCGGCGCTTCCACGGTCTGCAAAACCTCAGAGGTATCGGAAAAAGCCGGAGAAGAATGCCCAGCTTTCGAAGCCAAAAGGCCCTCGTTGCTGGATGGATTCGGTGATTTCGGTGCTGGCGCCGCTTGCCGGTGCTCGGCCTGCACCCGGATAATTTCCCGGAGTCCGTCTAAGGAAATTTGAGTTGAATCCGAGGCTGCGTTCCCTTGACGAAGCTCGGGATGCAGAGAACCGCTCAAGCCGGGACCGCTCAGGTATTCTTTTCCGTCCGCGCCCTTCTCGACGTCGTATTTTCCCATCATCATACCGGCGACTGGAAAAGCACCGTCTCCGCTTGAACTGGGCTCACCCAGCATCACGACCACGTCTTCGCCGGGAGCAAAGCGGGCCGTGCCGCTGACTTGAAGGGAAACCCCGTCTTTTTCGCCACCCAGTTCTCGAATGCGTATCGGACCGGCGGGAGCTACGCCTTTCAGTCCCTCGGCGACTTGTACGTCGTAGTAGGTAAAAAGATGCTTGGACCCATCGGAAAGAGTCGTCCACCGCGCTTCGGACTTACCGATTCGGCCACGCACAATACTCGACGCGGATCGCACCGTCTCAGGAAAAGGCTGTTCGTAAAAACTAGAAGCCCCGGCCAGGCTGGCAGGCCCAAAGTAAGAGCCAAGGATCAGGAGGAGAGCGAGATAGCGCATCTCCCCCAGTTTACCCGTCTTTTGCGTGCCGCGGCTAGCGCTTCGACACGGAAACCCATTCCTCTACCCGATGATCGGCCAGAGGGTTCTCGTTTCGGGTCTGGCTTCGTTGGATGGAGAGGCCTGCCAATAAAATGATGATCGCTAACGGCCAGACGAGCTGAAGAAATGAATTCATGACACCCCCGTGTGAGAAAGTAGCGCTTCCCCTAACGCCTCGCGTTTTAACGGAAAGTAACGGCGATGTCAATGATGCAACTTGTTGATTTTATAAGCTTTTTTATTTAACGAACCCGTCGGTCCCGCTCAAATAGGAGTTTACGGCTGTTTGCGTCGATGATTTTTTGGACGCCTTCGTTTCGAGACTCGTAAGCATATCGAACGATCGCGACTGGATTAGATTGAGTCACATACAGAATTTCACGGTGGTAGGCCGGCACGGGACCCTGGCGCTGACTTGCGATCTCGACGACCGGATAAATCGAAGAATCCACCGCCCGAAGCTCGCCCTCCGATCCGATCACGATAGTGACCAAGCCGCCGGGAGAGATGGGCACTCCTCCCAGGGATTGCTGGAACGTTACTTGGCCGCTCAGTTCGCCGGGATTCACGATCGGCGCTAAAAATTGGGCTTCGCGGGGAATCCCGAGGATTTCACGTGCGTCGACCAGAATCTCCCGCCCACGCGCGACCAGTGCAGATTGATTGGAACTCCGAAAGTCGGGCGTCTTTTGATCCGACGCGAGCTCTTCCACTCGATTTCGAGCGCCGTCAATCCGAACGACACGGTCTTCGTAAGACTGGTAAACGATTCGTTCACCGTACTTGCGATTAAAATCTTCCGCGACGAGAGGTTCGCCCTTCAACTCGGACTCGGACTCGGTCTGGATCGCCCGTTTTTCCGCGGCCGGCATACGACTCGGCTCGCGCAGGGTCGTGTTAGGAGGAGCGCCGTCACGAACCTTTTTCAAGGAATCGAGCACCTTAGCGCGGACTGCCGCGGGAGGAACGCGCTCTTCTTCCTTGGGACCGAAGCCGACGACGACGGCTACGACCAGGGCGAATGCGAAAAGAACGATGGCGAGTTTTTGGTTCATGGGGTTGGGATGGTCACCTGGAAAACGGCCGTCGAGCTCGTCGACGTTTGGTTAGCGGAAATGATTTCAACGGTGAAATCCACCGTCGAGGTGGGGGTCGCCGCCGATGTCAGCTCGATATGGAGCGCGGTATCGGAGTTAATTCCGGCGGGTATCGCGCCCAAGGTCAAATTCGAAAAGTAAGAATTCGATAATCCCGTATTCGTTGCTCCAGACCCGGTATCGTTCATCGCCGTGACGATGTTGGAGCCATTGATTTTAGAGTAGCGAACGAACGCTACGGAAGAACTCACGTAGCCCGGGTTGGAAGAGCCGCTCCGAAATCGGATTTTCGTCGGGTCGGAAATCGTGACCTTTAAAAGCGGAGCCGCCACCGTGTTCGTCGAACTATTTTCAATATCAAACCAAATCATCCCGCGCTCCAGCGCGCGCATCGCTCCGTTGGCTTGGCCGAGTGATGTGGTCTCGTAAAAGAAAACGCCCGGATGCGTTCCGTTCCAAGGACCGACCGACGCCCATCCGTCGGCGACGGCGGGAATTCCTGTGAGTCCTCTCTCAGAAAGTGCGTCCGAGATCGCCGTTCGTTCTGGACCCGAAAATCCCAACGCCCCGACTTGGGAGGTCGTGACAAGATCAGCCGCGAATTTCGGCATCGTGACCGGCGAAGGATCAAGCGCCGTCGGCTTCGGTAGAATTTTTATCGTCTCAATTAGCAACTGGAGCAGACGACGGCGCGTCGTGACCGCATCACCGCTTGAGGCTTTGAGAGCTTCGTAA
>CAZAKW010000032.1:0-5400 GCA_964485835.1 uncultured Bacteriovoracaceae bacterium | reverse complement strand
GATGGATTTCGTCCAATCCGGCCGAATTCGAGAAGACCGATCGCAGGGAGGCGGTCGAGCTCGGCCCGGCGTACGGCCATCCTAAGCCGTCGGGATATGCATAACTCACCCGACGGTTCTGGGCGGAAAAACCCGCCGAAGTTTTGTTGAAGTTTCCACAAGTCGGATACCCCGCCGACCAAACCGGACACTTCGCCGCGCCACGCATGAGCGATTCCCCGAAAAACTGACCGAGCCCCCAACGACTGAACTCGGTATTGAGAAAAGGGGAAGCAACCTCGCCGTCTGATTGCATCAAGGCTACGAAATCCGAGACGGCCTCGTTGATCGCTCCCGCTTCGTCGTAATTGAGTTGGTTAAAATACTCGCTCGTGGAGTACGCGTTCCCAGTCGTGCCGTGTTGAAGTTCGTGGACGACGACCTGGGAATCGTCCGAAAACGTCGTGGTCGAATATCCCGAAGGGCTGCCCATGCAGACGAAATCGACGAGATTTCCGGCCGAGTCGTACCCCTGCGAATAATAGGCGTTATCTTCGATGTCGCAGTTCGCGATCATCAAGAACGAAGAGCTCGGATACAAGACATTCGCCGCTGCGAGGTCGGTGCGATAACGGTTTCCGTGGAAATAATTCATCACCTCGGCGAAGCGGTCGTCGCCCTTGGCGTACTGAAAATTATTATTTACGCTGAAGGCGCCGTAATCGGTGCCGCAGCGATCGGTGACGACGTTTACGTAAGTTCCACGAAGCACGCCGTGACCGAGAAGATTCGTAAGCGTCGTTCCGGAGGTGAAATTTCCAAGCGACGACGACCCGGGGGACAACGACGAATTTCCAGACGAAACCATCGGATCGACTTGGTAAATCGATCCTTGCCCGGTGCTACCGGCGACGATGGAACCCGTATACCCGTTATCAGCCGCGCAGTACGTGATCCCGGATTCCACGACTTCGCTCTTTGCGCAGCCTTGAAAGCCCGCGACGCTTACGCCAAAAATAACGATTACGACTGATCTGGGTGGAACGAATCCTATCACTCTTTTATTTTATAGAGTTCTCTGGCAAGCCGGAAAGGGTCAGAAATGACCTAGTAAGGGGGCCTATTTAAGCGTCAATCGATCGACGAAATTCAATCGAAGAAGTTAAAAACTGTATCCTAGACCGGCGTTCAGCGTGATGCGGTCGTAAGAATAGGATGCCTCGTCGCTTGAAATGTTCTTGGTGTAATCGCCGGTGGCAAGCACCGCCCAACGGGGTCCGATTTTTTTGGAGGCCTGGAGCGCCAAAAGAACAAACGTATCGCCTCGATCGGTGGACGAGTCCGGATAAATCGTACGGGTCAACTCAAGCACCTGAGAAAAATTAATTTTTCCGAGGGTCATCGTGTTGATCACCTGCGCTCCCAAAACCTTCGAGTCGTATTCCGTTCCCACGGTCGGATTCAATTCCGCCTTGAGTACGTAAGTCGGATTCCATCGTTTGCGTTGCGTACGGTTCTGGGCCGATAGGCGTGCGATTATCCCCTTCCCCGAGCGCCGGAGGGAGTCCGCGACCGTGTCCTCTCCGGAGAAGCTCAGAATTCGGTAGCCGACTTCCGCTCCCAGCGTCCACTTCCTCGTCGCATCCCACTTCGTGTAGGGTGCGAACAGGAGTGAAGTATTATAGAGGCTGTATTTCGAGGAGCCCGAAGAATCGACCTGGTTTTGGAAAACTCCCGAGCCTTCGGATTTTAAGCCGAATGAGAAGGGTGCGATCGCGTCCTTGGTAAAAAACAGCGAAAATGTCGTATCCGCAAATTCGCCGGCTTTGGAATCACCGTTAAAGTTCTTATTCAAATTAAAGCGCACGCTGGGAACATACTGGATCGAGCGCATCGGCGAGCTCGCGTATCCAAGTCCGGCCGAAAGAAGCGCCTTCGGCGTGGTTTTTCCGCTGCCCGACGTATTCGGAACATCGGTCGATGGGACCAGCAGGACGTTCGTATCGTATCCAAGCAAGAAGCTGAAATTCCCGAACGTTTGCGAACGATCGAAAGGGGCTAGCGTCGCATCGGCGGCTTCGCGGACCTGCTCGGCCATCTTTTTCGACTCCGCCTGGACGTCATTCCGGTCGATGTACCGATTTGAAGTTCGTTTCGCGTCGAGAAGATTCTTAAACCCGTCGGAAGGGTAGCCTAATTTGAAATAGACTTGGGCCAAGTAGTAGTGCGCGGCGGGGTGTAATTCTTCGACACCACCGCGGGCCGTCGCTTTAAAATTTTGCTCGGCCTTTACCCAGTCTTGGGTCTGGCTCTGGATCAGCCCGAGGTAAAACCGAGAGACCTCGACGTTGAATCCGTGCCGCGCGGAGTAGGCAAGATATCGCTCCGCGAGCTTCCAGTTTTTTTGATTATAGCGGATGACACCAAGCTCGAATGCGTACGGGGCGATCTCTTTCTTGTCCCGTTTTTCGTTTTGCTTGAGTTGAACCAGAGTGTTGTAAATTTTCGCGGCCTCGCGCTCGTTTTTCAGAGCTTTCAAGGTGATCGCTTTGAGTTCGAGAATTTCGGCGGCACGAGGCGCCTTCTTCTGCAGCTCCGAGAGCAACTTCAAAGCACTATTGAAGTCCTGGTCGTTGTAAGCCAGAACGGCGAGCGCGTACTCGGGCTCGATCTCGTTTGAGATCTCCGCACGGACGTCCGATCCGGGTCCAAATAGACCCAGGACGACGAACGCCACCATCTTCCTAATCCCTAGCGCTCGTTCCTTCGAGCGTCGACATCCATGCATGAGTCCTCCTATGCTATCGCTCATCGAAATCTTTGCAAATGTTTAGCTCCCGATAACCGCCCACTTTATCGACACTTCGCATGGCCTTGTTTTACGCAATGCGTCTGGTAGACTTAAAAGAAGTACCTCGTCGTCCGCCCTCAAGGAGCACGTTTGTGAGAAACGACCATTCGCCTTTTGTCATCCCTCTGCACGCGTTTGCACCACTTGTTCTTATTTTCTCTCTTGGCGCGCACGCGGAGGAAGCTTACATCGCACGTGCCGTCAGCGTAGGTGGCAAGGTTCTCGTACGAGCCGAAGGCTCTGGCAGTATACAGATGGCTTTCCTTAAGCCGGGCGACAAGCTCCATAAAGGAACAATCATCAACACGGGCTCGGACGGAGTCGTGAAGTTATTGATGACGGACCGGACGATCATCGATTTGGGCCCCTCATCGCTCTTTAAGATGAACGATTACAAACTCAATGGGGTGGCGGATCGTCAAGTCGATCTGTCGCTGGATTACGGGCGAGTGCGCGCATCCGTAAACGAAAAAATCACCTCCGACAAAGGCAAATTCACGATCCGAACCAAAGCCGCGACTATGGGCGTCCGTGGTACGGAGTTCGTGGTGCATGCGCCAATGCCCGCTTTAAGCGGAGGTAGCGCCTCCATCGAGCCACCGAAAACTTCGCTGACCGTGATGCATGGAAAAGTCGAAGTCGCGGACACCACTCAACCCACGAATAAAGTAGTGGCCGTGACCCCGGGCTTTCAATTCGCGAAAGCGGGAAGTGCGGCAGGCCAAGTCGCCCAACTTCCGAGCCAAGATGTGGCCAAGATCAAGTCCGATGCCTTTCAGAAAGACATGACGTTCACCCAAGCCGTCTCCTTTGACGCGAATACCTCTTCGGAACGCAGCGAATCGACATCGGCCCCCGGCGAGCCGAAAGGCGAGTCTCCGAATCGAGGGGGTAAACAAACGCTCGAGAACATCGGGATGAACGTCGAGACCCAGTCGAAAACAGCGGAGCGTCCGGCGATCACGGACTTGCAGCTCCCGGGCACGTTCACTCCGAACGTCCCGCAAAACCGCCCGATCGATCAACTAAACGGTCGATTCGTGAATTTAAAGGTTCGGTTCTGCGCGCCCGGCTCGGGCTGCTAACCGCTCACCGAAAACCTTATAACAGTCGAAGCTCGACGACCTCGCCGCGCAGGGCTTTGATCACTTCAAGGCTGTGCTCGGGGCCCCGCGTTTCAAGCGTCAAAGCGACTTCCGTGCGACCAAGCGTCGTTCCGGGTTCATTCCGATCGTGGATCGCTTGGATCACGTTCGCTCCCGCCTTAGCGATCGTCGAGGTCAGTTTCGCCAAAGATCCCGGACGATCTGAGATCAAAACGTTCACGCGAAGCCTCCGGCCCTTCCGGGTCAGACCGCGATCGATCACCCGGTTCAAGACGTTCACGTCGATGTTGCCGCCGCAAACGATGATCGCGACCTTTTTTCCTTTCAGCTCGCGCTTGAGCTGATCCAGCACCGCAACGGAAACCGCGGCCGCGCCCTCAGAAACCACTCTCGCTTTTTCAAGCAAGGTTAAGATCGCCGCCGCGATCGCTTCGTCGTCCGCTTTCAGCATTCGGTCCACGCTTTGATTCAAGATATCGAATGTCGTCTTTCGAGTCGCGCCGACGGCGATTCCGTCCGCGAACGTGTCGACCTTGGCTAAAGTCACCGGACGGCCTTTTTTCAGCGATTGCAGCATCGCATCCGCTCCGGAGGCCTGGGCGCCGTAAATCTTCAGTTTAGGACGAAGCTCACGCATCACGACGGAAATTCCCGCAAGTAATCCGCCGCCTCCAACGGAACAAACGACCACGTCGAGTTCGGGCATTTGATCGATCAATTCAAGCGCGAGCGTTCCTTGCCCCGCGATCACGACCGGGTCGTCAAAGGCGTGCACGAGGACCTTCCCGGTCTTTCGAGCGAGTTTTTCCGCCGCGGCGAAAGCTTCGTCGTAATTATCTCCTTCTAAAATCACCTGGGCACCGAGCGTCTCGGTATTTTGCACTTTGACGAGCGGAGCTCCGCGCGGCATCACGATCGTCGCCTTGACGCCAAGCTTTTTTGCTCCCCATGCGACCCCTTGAGCATGATTCCCCGCGCTCGCGGCGATGACGCCTCGTCGGCGCTCCGTGGGAGTCAGGCTCGCGATCTTATTCGTAGCCCCTCTGATTTTGAACGAACCGATCGGCTGCATATTCTCAAGCTTGAGATAGATTTCGCATCCGTATTCCGTGCTCATCCACTGGTTGTGCAGGAGCGGACTCGGAGGAATATGCTTACGCAGAACCTCCGATGCGGCGTGCACCTCCGCGAGTCCGATTTTATTCGAGAATGGTTTTTTTTTACGCATGACTTAGCCTCGTCCGGCGATCGGCAGCAAAGCGCCGGTGATCGATAGGGATTGAGAGAGATGGAATAACGTTTCGGCCAATTCCGCGGTTGGGATCCAATCTCCGAATTTTCCGTCGGGCATATCGCGGCGATTAGCGGGGGTATCGAGCATCGACGGCAAAACCGCGTTCACCCGAATTCCACTCGATTTAAGTTCAGCGGCGAGATTGACGACAAACGCATTCAAGGCACCCT
>CAZAKW010000031.1:0-14922 GCA_964485835.1 uncultured Bacteriovoracaceae bacterium | reverse complement strand
GTGTACAGCCGGGGATCAATTGGGACGTGAACGACAATCTCAGCTTGAATCCGTACCTGAATCTGTACCCTGGTAACTTAACGGCCGACTCCTCTTCCCTGGGTCTGATCGTTAGCGCCAAGGTACTCTAGGGCTAGAGCGGCGATTGAGTCCCGCGCTGGCCCCTCTCCACCCCCTCCGGAGTAGGGGCCAGCGTCTCAATCTTGAGAAAACAAATAAGCTCTATTGTCGGATATATCTTGCGTATAACCCTGCGAAAAATGGCAGATATACAAAATACTGATGTGTCGTGCTCAATGTTTGACGCTAATTAACCGAGATGCTAGTTAGGCCAAGTATGCAACGAATCATATCGCTCTTCGCAGCCCTGATGATTCTCTTCTTTTCCGTCATTGGAGAAGAGGCGCATGCCTTTGCGTCGATTTGCGCTGATTCCTCGATTAGCCAGCAACATCATTCAGATGCTTCCCGCGCCCTCGCCCAGACTGCGACCGTGAAAAAGGCTACCGTTTCTTCCGATGTGGCTCCTACACTGCACGATTGTCACTTCGGCCATTGCGCCTTCCTTCTTTTGCTTACTTCGGTGGTATCGTCCCCGGCCCCGTTTGCGGGTGCGGAAATAGCAAAGCTCTATCCGTACGTTCAAAGCGGATTCCGATCAGAGACTCTTCGGCCACCTTCCCTCGCCTAATTTCTCATCTATCGCGCGTTTAAGGCCCGATTCCGCCTAGGATTCTGTGCGCCTCAACGCGTCTCCCTAATCTATTTTATCTCTAAAACCACCTTTCTGCGTTCTCGAACGCGGATTTCTCGAAAGGACACTTGCTGTGAAAAAGTTCGTTTTAATGATCATCGCCTCTAGTACTCTGGCCGCCCTCACTGGGTGCAGTGGACAAGACAATGATAAAGTCGCTGAGCGTGCGCGTTTAGAGGGCAAGACCCAGGCTGAAGAACAGCTAAAGAAAGACCGCGAGTTACTCGAAGAAGAGATCCGGAAGCAGAAGGAACTCCAGGATCGCCAGGCCGGGAAGGACCGTGAGCTCCAGGACCGCCAAGTCGAAAAGGAACGGGAGCTCCAGTCCGAACAGATTCGTAAAGAGCTAGCCTCGATCGACACTCGAGCAAAGTCGATGGAGAAGTCGCTGACCAAACTCCAGGACTTTTACGAGGACAATTCCGGAGTGTACGAAGGGACGATGATCCGCGGCGCGGATACGTTCACGATTCGGATCACGCTCTCTCCAAGCATTCCCAGATACAGTGATTCCCGCGTCCGCACGCCTGCAGAAATTGAGACGGACTTAACGGGACTGACCTTTAACGCGCAAATTCTTCAGTGGATCCCATCGAGTAATAACTCGGTCGGATGCCGCATTAACGGACTCAGACCGAATACGAAGCGGGCGACCTTGAATATCATTTCTCCGGACTGCCCAAGCAGTTACGCGCTGACGCTGAATCGTACGACGATTGCCGGGACCGCGCAGTCAGAGAATAACCCGATTCCTTTCGACATCTATGCCGCGCGTACATCTAAGCCGATCCCAGCTCGCGTGCAAGCGCCAGCGAAGAAGGCTACGAAAAAAACCACCTCGAAAAAAGGCCGGAGATAATCATGCTTCGAACAATAACATTCGCATTCCTGTTTTCCGCGATCGGTGCACAAGCCGCAACTGTTCCAGTGACTTTGGAAGACGTCACAACCAAGGTTACAAAAGAGAATTATTTCGTTCTCGAAAACGCGGAAAAGGTCTATCAGGCCAAATCGTCCGTTCAACTCGCTAGACGAAATCTTCTGCCTAAACTGAATATTTGGAACGTTGCCGAAGCTGCAAGTAACGGTCCGATCGGCCTCCTGGGTATTGTCACCGATATCGCCCCCTTTCTCGTTCCGAATAACTGGTTTCGAGTCGGTGAGGAAAAGCTGTTTGCTGAAGCAACCTCGAATGGGTACCGGGCGCTGTGGGCGAACGAACTTTTAACGGCTCGGGGGCTACTCTTACAAGCCGGCCTGGACGAAAGACTTCTCGAGCAGGTTCGGGAAAACGTGAAGGACTTGGACACACTTTATCCGATGGTGAAGAACCGCGAGGCATTCGGAACGATTCCCGCGGGGAGCACGAAACAATTTGAAGTTCGCCAGCTCTCCGTCCAAGAAGAAATTCGCGGACTGGAAAGGGTGATCCAGGAAAACCGGTCACAGCTCGCTTTTATCCTGGGTCTTGCGGGAAATGACGAAGCGGTACCAACGGATATCCGATACCTTGACCCCCGCGACGCGAAGCCGATCACCTACGCGGACCACGAACAAAGACTCTTGGCGTCCTCATTCGAAATGAAGCAATACGACTTTCTCATTCAAGCCGCCGATAAAGTGAAAAAGGGGCGCTATTTCAACTTCCTTGGGACCTCGTCGATGAGCCGCGGCGGCGCTGGGTCCGTGTTCGACAATCTTCCCCAGCAGGACGGTTTAGGTTTTGGACTTGGGCCGAGCGTTCAAATCGTAAAGTCTCAAAAAAGGATCTTAGAGATTCAACGTGAGGCCATTCAGGAAACCCTAAAGCGGAATCTGAAAGTTCTTGTCCAGTCGTTCAACTTAGATCTCCGTTCGCGTGAAGACGCGATTAATCGAGTCGAGAAAACGAACGCAGTCTGGCAGATGCACGCAGATCGCGCACGCCTTGGTGCAAACGTCGCAGTTTTTGATCTGGTCGAAGCGTCACGGACGAGAGTGGAAGCGATTTCGAGTTACCACGCGATCGAAACGCGGCTCTTGCTGGGACTAGATCGGCTAAATCGTCTCATGTACTGGGATGCATACCGCATCGCTGAAGGCCCGCTTCCTCAGAAAAACTAGGTTCTCGATATGAAACTCATCTTTTTTGCGTTGGTCTCGGCATTCCTTGGCTCATCTGCCCACGCGGAGGAGGCTGCTCCTTGTGGGCGCGCGGTTAGTTTGATCGATGCACTTGGCTGTGTTCGAGCTAACGAACCCGCTTTTCGTACTGCTCTCGAAAGTGCGAAAGAGGCGAAAGAACTCGAAAACTCCGCTTATCGTCTGATTAATCCGGACCTGAGTTTAGAGTACCTAAACGGTAACAGCTTAGGAGACGTTCAAAGAGAAGCGAGTGCATCTCTGCTTTTTACTTTGGAGCTCGGTGGGAAACGTTCGGCCCGGGCGGCTGTGTTTAATGGGGAAGGCCTAGCTCTTCGAGCGGACGCATTCGAGCAGCGAATTACCGCGCTGACTGAACTTGGCGGTGCGATACTTCGATTGAACCAGCTTAAGCGCGAGAAAGCTGTACTCGAGGAATCTGCGAACACATTCCAACGAATCATTCGCCTCTACCGATCCCGTGGCCAGCTGCCGCCGGAGCAACGCGTAAGCTTGAATGCGTTCGAATTGATTACGTTGGACTACAGTCGTAAAATACTCGAAACCGAGGCTGAGCTCTTAAGGTTCCAGGTGCGCACGCAGAGACTGTTTGGTGCCGGTTCCGATGGACAGCCATTAGATGTGAGTAAGTTCCTCGTTGACTTGAAGGCCGCCTCGAAATCGCTCGACGAGTGGATCGAGAGTACGCCGGAAATGCTGCGACTACGGTCAGAACAAAGAAGGGCCGAGGGAGAGCTTGCGGTTGCTCGAGCCGAAATGTGGCCCGATCTGAAGATCGGTCCTTCGGTTCGCCAGGTTACCGCCGGACCGATTTCTTACCAAGCCGCCGGCATCACAGTTTCCTTCCCGATTCCACTTCTCACGTGGAACGGGGCCCTGCGAACGTCTCGAGGAATCACTGCGAAGCGAGTTCAAGCGAGAACGCGCTGGGAGTCACAGGATGTTCGTGCTCAGTACGTAGCGAAGCTGGCACAGCTCGACAAGATTGCTAACCTGCTCCGGCAAACTCCGAGCGAGGCCGATATCCAACGCAAACATGAAACGACGGAATCTTTTTTCAGCCGCGGCCTCGTCGGCGGCGCGCTCATAATCGAGGCTCATCGAGCGCTCGTCGACTACTATGAAACGAAACACAGCCTCGAACGCCAGTTCCTGGAGGACTCTCTGAAAATCCAATCACTTGCGAGCTCGCAAGGTGAACAATGAGAAAATCCATCCGTTTCCTTGTGCTTCTTGCCTTTGCTTCGAATGCCTTTGGGCATGGGGGCGGCGAAGCAGAAATCGAGATTGGGCCGGATAAAGGCGTGACCGAGGTCACCAAAGATAAGTCCTTTAAGCTCTCGCCCGAAGCGCATAAGAACTTTGAGCTGAAGACCCTCGCCGTTTCGACTAGCACCGTAGCGGTACCGAAGGAAGCGATCGTACATACCTTAAAGCAAGCGCAGATTTTTAGAGTCCGGGACGGATTTCTCAAGCCCATTCCTTTTAGGCTCCAGAATAAGACTGACCGGATCTGGACGATCCAATCGAACGAGCTCCGGGTCGGTGATGAGATAATAACGACCGGCGTAGGATTTCTGAGAATGATCGCTGCCCAGCTCGGCAAAGAAGAAGAGGAAGAATCCGAAGAAGAAGCAGCTGCTCATGGACATGGCGCGGAAAAAGAGGGCGAACACAAAGCCGAAACTAAAGAAGACGGCCACGCCCACGGAGAAGGAGAAGAGCGCCATGATTAATCGTTTAATTCGATTCTCGGTCGATCAAGCTTATACGGTTCTCTTCCTGACGTTGCTCATGATCATCGGAGGCATTTTTGCTTTTCAAGCTCTCCCCATCGACGCAGTCCCGGACATTACGAATAACCAAGTGCAGGTAAACTCTTCCGTGGAAGGACTGAGTCCCGAAGAGATTGAACGGCAGATTACCTTTCCGATCGAATCCTCAATGCGGGGTCTACCTGGTGTTGAGCAAGTCAGGTCGCTGACTCGCTTCGGTCTGTCGCAAGTGACGGTCGTCTTTAAAGACCAAGTCGATATTTACCGAGCGCGCCAGTTGGTGTCCGAACGGTTGCAAGGAGTAACCGGCGACCTGCCTACCGGCGTGGAGTCGAAGCTCGGCCCGGTTTCGAGCGGACTCGGTGAGATTTTCCAGTATGTAATCGATTTCGAAACGCCGTCCCCGAATCCACAGGAGCGGTTTAAGCAGCTGACTGAGCTGCGCGCGGTCCAGGATTGGATCGTCAAGCCGCGCTTGCTCACTATCGAAGGTGTCGCGGAAGTAAACACGACCGGGGGTTTCGAAAAACAGTTTCACGTCCAACCTGATCCCAAGCGTATGTCGAGTTACGGAATCCACTTCGGTGAGATCCAAGAAGCCATCGAGAAGGTCAATCGCAACGTAGGTGGTGGCTATGTCGAGCAGACCGCCGAACAATTTCTGGTCCAGGGTATCGGGCAACTAACCAGTATCGAGGACATCGAAAACGTCCCGGTTCGGCGACTTGAAAACTTTCGCGTTATCCGGGTGAAGGACATTGCGACGGTCGCCTTAGGGAAAGAACTGCGCACCGGTGCAGCTACCTACGGCGGGCAGGAAGCCCTCCTCGGAACGGTCATGATGCTGCTGGGCGAGAACAGTCGGACGATCTCGCTTCGTGTGGCAGAAAAGGTAGAAGAGATTCGCCCTTACATTCCAAAAGGGTTGAAGCTCGACGTCGTCTATAATCGATCCGACCTCGTAAACGCCACGCTCGGAACCGTCGAGCATAACCTCCTCATGGGAGCGAGCTTAGTCATTATTGTTCTCCTCATTCTGCTCGGAAATGTCCGCGCCGCTATTATTACTGCGGTGACGATTCCGCTGGCCTTGCTGGGTACGTTTTTGTTCATGAAGCCACTTGGGCTCTCCGGAAATCTCATGAGCTTGGGCGCTCTAGACTTCGGGATCATCGTCGACGGTACTGTCATCGTTCTCTATCATTGCGTGAGAAAGATCCAAGAAGTTCGGAAAAAAATGGGGCGCGCCCTCTCTCGCCCGGAAGTCAAAGAAGCAGTCTATGATGCCGCCGTCGAGATCCGAATGGCGGCTGGGTTCGGCGAGCTGATTATTGTCATCGTCTTTCTTCCGATCTTCGCGCTCGGCGGAATCGAAGGGAAAATGTTTATTCCGATGGCGGCGACGTTTGCCATCGCGGTTTTCTGCGCTTTGGTTCTCTCCTTTACGACCGCTCCTGCACTTGCTTCGTTAATTTTAAGCGGGGCGACGGAAGACAAAGAGCCGAAAATCATGCACTGGCTCCGAAGCGGGCACGAGCGGGCCTTCAAGTGGATGTTCGCCCGGAAGAAGGCAGTGCTCGCGCTTTCTGCCGCTTCCGTCGTGGCTGGGCTTTACCTCCTTTCCATCCGGGGCTCGGAATTTCTTCCTCAGCTCGGAGAGGGTTCGTACGCCTTCCACATGATCCGCCCAGTCCAGATCGGCCTCGACCAGTCCATCGAGTTCCAGAAGAAGGCAGATGTGATCGTGAAGACCTTCCCGGAAGTTGAGCACGTATTTAGCCGCATTGGCACGAGCGAGGTCGCAACGGACCCGATGGGAGTAAACGTCTCGGATACCTACATGATGCTGAAGCCATTCGACGAGTGGCCTAAGGGAGAGGGAGCCCATACCTACCAATCGCTCGTCCAAGCGATCATCGACCGATTAAACCGAAACGTTCCCGGACAGACCTACCTTGCCTCGCAACCAATCCAAATGCGCTTTAACGAACTCCTTGAGGGAACGCGCGCGGACGTGACGGTGAAGGTTTTCGGTGCCGATATTGATAAAATCGTGGAGGTAGCCGACCAAGTTCGCGACGCGCTGGTGGATGTGCAGGGGGCCGGAGATGTCGAAATCGACATCGCTGGGAAACTGCCGATCCTACAAGTTAAAGCGAGCGAAGCAAAGCTGTCGAGTGCCGGCGGAAGCCTAACAGACGTCCTGGAGACGATCTCGGTTGCAATCGGAGGCCAAGAGGCAGGCCGAGTCTACGAGAACGATCGTCGTTATCCAATTGTTATCCGGCTGAACGATTCTCTTCGGTCGGATATTGATGCGCTCCGGGCACTTCCGGTCGGACTAAGTTCGAATTCGACCGCTCCTCTTTCGTCGCTCGCAACTCTCGAGTTCTCGGATAAGTTCGCTTCGATCCCCCGGGAAAACGGCCAGCGCCGAGCCGCCGTGATGATTAACTTGCGGGGGCGCGACACGGCGAGTTTCGTCGAAGAGGGCCAGAAGATCGTGGAAGCGAAAGTTAAGCTTCCGCCGGGTTACTATTTAGAATGGGGCGGAAATTTCAAGAACCTGGAGAGCGCGAAGCAGCGGCTAGCCATCTTGGTTCCGTTAGCGCTCTTGCTCGTACTAGCGATGATTTACGCAGCCTTCCGCAGCGTGGGCGAAACACTGCTGATTTTCTCTTGTGTGCCTCTGTCGTGGTTTGGCGGCGTCTTAAGCCTTTACGCGAATGGTTTGCCATTCAGCATTTCGGCGGCGGTCGGATTCATCGCCCTTTCGGGAATCGCGGTTCTGAACGGGGTCGTGCTCGTAAACTTCTTCAACCAGCTAAAAGCGGAAGGCAAAACGGGCTTCGAACTTGTCGCCCAGGGGACGTTGCTACGGTTGCGTCCGGTCGTGATGACGGCGCTAGTAGCGGTTTTCGGGTTTTTGCCGATGATGATCTCGAGTGGAGTCGGCGCCGAAGTGCAGAAGCCATTGGCTTCGGTAGTGATCGGCGGCGTTATTTCGTCGACGATACTCACGCTTTTTGTGCTCCCGATTCTGTTTTCTGTGTTTGAGAAGAAACTACATGGAAGAGCTCGAGCCGGTCACTAATAAGGGGAAATCTTATGGACCTGCCCGTTTCGAAGGAAAAGCTGCTGGTGACGGAGCTAGCGGTGGAGGGGCTAGATTGTCCCGAAGAAGCGAAGTTGATCGAGAATCGGTTACGTAACATACCGGGGATCGATTCGATTTCTCCGAATTTCCTTCGGGGTACGGTGAAGATTACCCACGGGCCGGAGATCGCGGCGAAACGAATTGTCGATGAAATCGAGTCGACGGGGCTTAGAATCATTGCGCCTCGAGAAGGGGGGACGGAAGACTCCGGAGGGGGGCTGAGAACGCGGTTGTCTCTTGTTCTTGGAAGCGGAGCCGCTCTCGGACTCGGGATGCTCCTTTCCTACCTGAAGGCGCTAGAACCTTTCCAAGTGCCGATCTTCGTTTTGGCGATCGTAGTCGGGGGAAGTCTAGTCGTCCCAAAGGCACTGCGTTCGCTAAAGAACCGCACTCTCGATATGAATGTGCTGATGACGGTTGCCGTTGTCGGCGCGGCTGCAATTGGTGAGTGGGCCGAAGGCGCAGCGGTAACCTTCCTCTTCGCGCTTTCCGAATACCTTGAGACCTTCAGTGTTTCCCGTGCGCGTCGCGCGGTCGATGCGTTGCTGAAGCTTGCTCCACAAGTGGCATTCGTGAAGGTCGGGAGTGAATTTTTGGAGAAGCCGCTTGCTGAAGTCGGGGTAGGGGATCTCGTGCAGGTCCGCGCAGGCGCGCGGATACCGGTCGATGGTATCATTAAAGAGGGAAACAGCTCGGTCGACCAGGCTCCGATTACGGGGGAGTCCGTTCCCGTCGAAAAAAACCCCGCGGACGGCGTGTATGCCGGAACCATCAACGGCGGGGGAACTCTGATCGTTCAGGTATCCAAGACTGCTTCCGAAAGCACGTTAGCCGGAATTGTCCGCCTGGTTAAAGACGCTCAAGGGCAGAAAGCGCCCACCCAGAGATTTGTGGATCGGTTTGCGGAAATTTATACCCCAGCTGTTCTCGCATTGTCCTTAGTGGTTTTCCTCGTCATGCCGACGTTTTTCGGCGGTGACTGGAACGTCTGGCTCTACCGGTCGCTCGTCCTACTGGTCATTGCCTGCCCGTGTGCACTCGTGATCTCCACTCCGGTGACGATCGTTTCGGGACTCACCGCAATGGCGAAACGAGGCGTGCTGGTTAAAGGAGGAACTCACTTAGAGGCCCTCGGAAAGATCCGCGCACTCGCCGTCGATAAGACGGGCACTATTACGGAAGGCCGTCCCGAAGTAACGGGCGTTTATCCGATGAATTCGTTTTCTGCGGAAGAGATCGTGAGAGTTGCGGCTTCGCTAGATGCAACGTCCGACCACCCACTAGCGTTAGCGGTCATGCGGTACGCGAAAGAAAAGAATGTGGCTTATCCCGAAAGCACGCGTCTCCAGGCTTTCTCAGGTATGGGAGTTCGCGGCGTAATCGATGAGCACGATTATTTTTTAGGGAACCATCATTTCGCCGAACAACTAAAGGTATGCAGCCCGGAACTCGAAAAGCAGCTCGCCGAGCTCGAATACGCGGCCCAGTCGGTGATCGTAGTAGGGCATGCTCCGCACGGCCAAAATGATGAGACCGTGTTGGGAGTCATTTCGGTTTCGGACCGTATTCGCAAGGAGGCGAAAACTGCATTGGCCGAAATCCATCGGGCGGGTGTCGAAAGAATCGTCATGCTCAGCGGAGACAATTCCCGGACCGCACAAACAATCGCGGCCGAGGTCGGAATCGACGATGCCAGGGGAAATTTACTTCCAGCCGATAAGATCACGGCCATCCAAGAGCTTGTCGAGACTTATGGAAACGTGGCGATGATCGGCGATGGCGTGAACGATGCCCCGGCCATGGCAGCGGCGTCGGTCGGGATCGCGATGGGAGGAATCGGGACGGATACTGCGATCGAAACGGCGGATGTCACCCTGATGAACGATGATTTACGTAAAGTGGCCGAGGCGATCATTCTCGGGAAGCGCGCGGTAGGGATCATCAAATTCAATATAGGCTTTTCGCTCATCGTGAAGTTTTGCTTCTTGGTACTCGCGGTTAGCGGGTACACCAGTCTCTGGCTGGCGATCTTGGCAGATACCGGTGCAACGATCCTCGTCATTATAAACGCCCTTCGGCTTTTGGCGGTGGGCGGGAAATCTCCGGCCGAGGACTCTATATGAGACGACGTTCAAAACCGCCTTTCCCGCGCCAGAAAAGTATACGACCCAAACCGCCAAAGTCGCGAGGACAGTCGGGTCAGTCGGCCGAAGCGCTCATTGCGAGAAAAAAATTCGAATCCCCACGACTTATTCGGTTTCTGCGGCATTTACCGCAATGGACCAGAAGCGGCCCGGGGATGAAAGCAGCGGCGAAAGAACTGATTCAAGCCTATCAAGAAATTAATGGCCCATCAGACGCCGAAAAAATTTGGTACCGCCTAGAACGCGCCCATATTCTCTGCCAGAGGTCGGCCGCCGGCCATTTTCTAATTCATGTGATTATGCTTGTCTTCGCGGCTCATCGGCGGGAATTCCGAGAAGTTTTGGGCCAGTTTCCGCGAATCCTACTATCGATTCCCTCTTCGCTCTTCAATTTTGCTCCGCGCGGGAATAGTGGACGCACGAAGATGGGAGTTTTCGCGAAGGGAGAAATACCGGAAGACCTAAAGAGGTTGGTAACGGATGGTGGGGAGTCGGAATCCGGACGGTAGTTTAACCAACCTGAGAAAGTTTTTCGGAGTACGATCGTGTGGTAACGGGTTTACCAAGAGTCTTAGTCGCATTTCAAAAAAATTCTCCGGCTTCAATCGGGGTTTTTGGGAGCAAAGTATAACTTCCGGGCTTGCGCCGGCAAAGCCGCTAAATGAATTGTGAAAGGAGAGACCATTTATGGGATTAATGATTTTAAAGGTCGTCGCAGCTTCATTTTTGATCGTTATGAGTGGATTGATCGCAAAATCTAATCCGCGGCTCGGCGGCTTTATCCTAGCGCTCCCGCTTACGACGCTAATCGCGCTCGCTTTCAATTACGGCGAATTTAAAGATGCCCACGCGTCCGTGGAATTCGCGAAAAGCACGTTTTACGCCGTTCCATTGAGCCTTCTATTCTTTGCACCTTTTCTTTTTGCGGATAAATTTAAATTAGGGTTTTGGAGTTTATACGGCACCGGAATTATTCTCCTTAGTGTCGGGTATGGGATTCATAAAGTAGTCCTAGGTTCGCTGCGGAACGCCTGACTGGCATCTGCCCGTCCAACTCTTTTCGAAACGGCCGGTGTGGAACGGGAAGTCACCCTAATACCGAGATTTAAAAAGAGCATAGACAAACTCTTGAGGCTTACCCCACGGGGTCGAGTGAGTTTGCCGAATCGTTTTCAGGATCGCCCAATTCTCATTAAACTCAGATGTAAGGGACACTTCATCGAATCTATGCACGTTTAGGCCACTACATTGACTAGGACCGCTGGGGGCGAATGTTGCAATGATCGCAAATCCGCCTGGTTCGATTGAGTTTCGCATTATCGAGCGGTATGCCGAGCGATCAGCGGCATTTGTAAGAAAATGAAAAACAGCCCGATCATGCCATAAAAAGAATTTACGTTCAGGCACAGCTGTAAGGACGTCGGAGACATGCCAATCCACCAGCGCTTCTTTCTCGCCAAGGCGATCCTTGGCTTCACTGATCGCAGACTCTGAGATATCGAGCACGGCCGGGCGAACGTACCCATTCTTTAGGAGATGATCGACCAGAAGTGAAGTGCCTCCGCCGACATCAATAATTCCTTTACTGCAGTCTTGCGCGACTTCCCGAACCCAAGTTAGCGATGGTTCCGGTTGATCTTGCGTCCAACTTCGTTCGACTGAGTTAGTCGTCTGATATATGCCTTCCCAATGCGTTTTACTATTGCCCACTAGAAGTGATTCCTATTCAAGCGCCTGCTCGAGATCAGCAATCAAGTCTTCGAATGATTCTAGGCCAATCGATACTCGTACCATCGAATCCGTAAGACCCCGGCGGCGGTGCTCTTCAGGGCCGAGAGCGTGATGGGTGAGGAGTACAGGTTGGTTAACGAGACTTTCTGGACCTCCGAGACTTGGTGCGAGTTGGAAAAGTTGAAGCTTATCCACGAATCGCGACGTCTCATCTCTTGAAGCTTTGAGTTCTAAAGTCATCATCCCACCAAAGCCACTCATTTGCTTCCGAGCCAAGGTGTATTCAGGTGAGGTCTCAAGCCCCGGATAAAGGACGCGATTAATTTTTGGATTTCTAGACATTGCCTGAGCTACCTGTAGAGCAGTTTCATTTTGTCGCTCTACTCGAATCACTAAAGTTCGAATGCTTCGTGACAAAAGAGATGCGGTTTCAGGCGATGGACACTGACCAAGGTTCTTTCTCCAGGCCCAAACCGGGTCGATGAGTTTCTTTGGACCCATAATTGCGCCCGCAGTAATATCGCTGTGACCTCCCAGGTATTTAGTCGCGCTATGCACGACGATGTCCGCCCCAAGCGTTAGCGGCTGCTGATTTACTGGCGTCGCGAATGTGTTGTCGACGACAACTAGAGCGCCATACCGATGAGCAATTTCTGAAATACTACGGACATCGAAGAGCTCCATCGCGGGGTTTGTCGGCGTCTCGAAAAAAATGACCCCCGCACCGGACTTGAGTTCGGACTCAAGGCGGTTGAGTTCAGATTTCAAAAGAAACGAGGTTCTAATTCCAAGTACCGGCAACTGCTGCCCGATAAGTTCTTGGGTCCCTCCATAAACATCGCCCAGGCAAATCACGCCCTTTCTCCCATGAGTCAGGAACACGGCTGATTCTGCCGCCATGCCGGAAGAAAATGCTAGTGCGGCTTCCGCACCTTCAAGGGCTGCTAGTTTTTGCTCAAGACTTAAGATCGTCGGATTTAATCCGTAGCGAGTATAAAGGCTCCCGCTTTTTCTGCCCTCGACGACATCCAGAATCGCCTCCGTGCTGTCGAATACGAAGGTTGTCGTGTTGTAGAGCGGAGTGTGGGGGCATCCGTGAGCGTCCTTTGTCTCGCCGGAATGTACGCAAATTGTGGAGAGGTCGGCTCGATTTCCCATCTTTATTACTCCTCTAGAAGGTTTTTTATTTGATCTACGCGGTCCAAAGGAATCCAACAATCTAATAATCGTTAGATTGTTGGATTATGTAGCGGAGGCGATTATCTTAAAGTAATAATGCGGTGTATGAAACAGGCGTTTCTTGAGCAACTATCTCGAGTGGGTAAATCCCTTTCTAGTCCGAGCCGATTGCTCATCTTGGATTTACTCTGCCAAAGCGAAAAATCGGTGGAGACTCTTGTGGAGCAGTCGGATCTCACTATTAAGAACGTGAGCGCCCAGCTCAGGGTGATGAAAGAGGCGGGCTTACTTATGTCCAGAAAGGACGGCAAGCACGTCTACTATTCGGTCGCAAATGGTGAGGTATCTCGGTTTTGGTCCACGCTTCAGGCTTTCGCATCTTATCAGTTCACTGAGCTTCAAGCGATTACCGCAAAGCTTATAGATGACTCTGAATCGATGATCGGAGTAAACCGGAAGCAGCTCGTATCCCGCGCGAAAGCCGGGGACGTTGTTATTTTAGATGTGCGGCCGAGTGACGAATACGATGCGGGCCATCTCCCTTACGCAGTGTCGATTCCATTGAAAGAACTGCACGCAAAGCTTAAGACCCTTCCCAGAAATAAGGAGATCGTCGCGTATTGTAGGGGACCATTCTGCCTGCTTGCGGTCGAAGCCGTTCGAATTCTAAGACGTAAAGGCTTCAAGTCCATTCGTCTTGAAGACGGAGTTCAGAATTGGAAGTTGTCCGGATTTACGGTCGAGATTAGCACTTAGATAAAAGCATTCCAGGCAAGAGGCTTCGGCGATATCAAAGCACCAGTGGCCGTGCCGAAAAGTTTAAGAGATGCTTCTTCCAATCCAGACGGCTCCGAGACCTAAAATCAAACTGAGTGAAACATTCATTATAGCAAAATCAATTTGGTGATTGCGAATCAAGGTGATCGTTTCCAATCCAAATGCGGAGAAAGTTGTAAATCCACCCAAAACTCCGACGGCTAGAAATAGAACTAGATTTGTAGGCACAGTGTTGGATCTTTCAATGTATCCCGCTAGCGTTCCTAGGGCGAAGCATCCTGAAACATTTACTAATAGGGTGCTGAGTGGGAAGGAAGAGGTAGCTGGGGCAGGAACTAATAAGATCGAAACTAGATATCTCGCTATCGATCCAAGGAAACCGCCTGCGCCAACTAAAAGAATATTTGTAACCATCGATGCTCCCCACTGAAGATATTGAAGTTCAGTAGGAGTCATCAGCCACTCTGGCGGTTAAAAGGCAGACCCCATTGCCTCACGTTAGCGTAGACGTCCAATCTTAATCTGGCAAGAAGTGGCGTTACAAGCTTCTAACGCGATGGCGGAAGAAGCGGCACTTGCCCCCATTTGGACGCCTTCGTCTCTTGTATAAGTTGAATTTGCGCCTTGCGAAAGGCGTAAACCAGTCCAGGGAGCTGTCCAGTGGAAGCCAGCAGCACCACTAAAACGGCTACTACTTTCGTAAGTTGAGCGATTCCCATATTTCTTCCTCGACCCGTTCCGGGTTGTCTTTGTGGCGATTGATTATGTTTCGGACTAACGAATGCTCCCAGGCAGTCCCTCGACGGTTCTTATGTCCCACGTCATTTAGATGGTGGGCGATATCCCAAAGGGTCTTCCCGGCCTGGCGGAGTTTTAGAATAAGTCGGACCACTTCGATCTCGTTGGGGTCCACCACGAGCTTCCCGCGCAGGCGGGCATAGCCATATGGAGTGACGCCGACATGACGAGCGTCTGGTCCCTTAGACTTCTTTTGTTGAATGCCGTTCGGCGGTCGTAAGTCTACTCCTTGGAGAAGAAGTGTCTTACGTACTGAGTTTTTCGAGACACCGAACTGTTTGGCGATTTCTCGCAAAGTGAGCCCTGAAGCATAAAGTCCCGACAGATTTTCGATAATTCGTTGCGTTACAAATGAAGAAAACGCAATAAAATCATGAAAGTATTTGTGTGTATCGCTTGGTTGGCCAGCTCGACCAATTAAACCAAGTGATACACTCGAGACCGTCTTCTCCAACGAAGCGGTCT
>CAZAKW010000030.1:0-15223 GCA_964485835.1 uncultured Bacteriovoracaceae bacterium | reverse complement strand
TCGCCCCTTATGTCCCCGCGAATTGAATCTTCGCAAGACTTAACGAAGGTGAAACCTGCCTCAAAGACCGGTTCAGAACTGGATTTGGAGGAACTTGTTTCCATGCGGGTACAACCTCAGGCGCCGCGACCAACTCCGGCGCAGAACCTCGAACCAAATTCCAAACCCTCCCGCTTTATCCCGATCGCCATTCGCCGCGCCGTTCTCATTCGCGACGAGGAACGCTGCACGTATTCGGATCGTAAAACCAGACGCCGCTGCAACTCGCAGCATGCGCTGGACTTTGATCACCACGTGCCGCTGGTCATGGGTGGCGAGACGACCGTCGAAAACCTTCGCCTGCTTTGTAATCCTCACCACCGGCTTGTCACGGAGAGGCTTGGGTTACTCGTTTGACTTTTATGGGGCCGCCCGCGCCCGGTGTGCGGGCGTCGTTGCCACGGCTTATGTCAGGATGGGGCTGAAAAATTGAAAACACGGCCTAATCATTCACGCGGAAACTTAATCTAGCAGGTCTTCGAAAAATGCGCCGTAAGCGAGACTCGGGTGTCGGAGTTGGATTTCTAGAATCCAAACTCCAGCACTCGGCCGATAATCGACTTCGCCAATTCCGCCGCGGAAGAAAACCTGGTGTGGAAAGTCCCCGACCCGGTGTCCGTCGACGTCGGGATGCAGTTCGTATCCTAATTCTTGAGCTCTCTTTCGAGCTCGCTCGTAAAGAGCGGAACCCGATAGACTTTCCCCGCGCCATATCTGCGCCACCTCTTGAAAAAGATCTCGAGCCGCATCGGCGATTCGTGCTTTATCCGCGTCGCTCCCTAAAACAAACGTATCGCCGACGTCTGCTTCGTATTCGACTCCCTCGATCTCGAATACGGGTCCTAGATCGAGAAAGTAAATGTCGCCCGTTTGGATCGGAGAGATCGGGTCCGAGAGCTCGTTGAATTTTTTGAGCGTATTTGAACCGAATCGGACCAAAACCCGGTGCCAATTTTTCTTAGCGCCAAGCTCGCGCAGGATTTCCTCCCCTTTGCGGCGTGCATCTTCTTCGCTCATTCCCGCGCGGATCGCCGCCTGCAAGCGCCGCAATCCTTCCCAGCCTAAGACTTGGGCTTTTCGAAGATTCTCAGCCAAAAAACCAGGGCGGTTTCTCTCCTGCTCCACTTAGTTCTCCCCGGCGATGAGCGATTCTAACATCCGGCGATAACTCGGATATCTGGCAAACTCGGTCGCCTTGCACCCGGCTTCGTCGCGGTGCCAACAGTCTTGCTCCTCGCAGTCCAGTCCCTGGAACTCAGGAAAATACTGCCGCAGCTCCTCGGGCGAGACCCCCAGCAATCCAAACTCCCGCACCCCCGGCGTATCGATCCACGTCGTCCCCGGAATCAAATACGCGCTGGTCGTCGTGTGCATTCCTTTGCCGGTGGAGGAACTGACTTCCGCCGTCCGCCCCACTTCGGATCCCCGCAGAGAACTAAGAATCGAGGTTTTCCCGACGCCGGAGTGCCCGCAAAACGTCGCCGTTTGGTCTTGGATCGCGGCTTGAAGGTCTTGAAGTCCCTGGCTTAGGCGTCCACTCGTTTCAAACACTCGGAAACCAATCTCTCGGTAAAGGTCCCAGGGTTTCGGCGCGCCTTCCGGGTGCAAATCCATTTTCGTAATGCAAAGAATCGGTTCGATGTCTTGGACTTGTGCGGCGACCAAGAAGCGATCGACTAGCCCCGGCGTGAAATCCGGCTCTCGGCAGGCGGCCACGATCACGAGCATGTCGATGTTCGCGACCAGCGTATGCCGCATAGTGCTCTCGGGAGCAGGGCGTCCTAGCGAATTACGACGCACACAAACCCCGTCAATCACCCCATCACGATTCCCGATCTTCTCGAACCGGACGCGGTCTCCCACCGCCACCGGAGCTCGCTCGCGCTGCTCGGGGGTCGGAAGTTTCGCCTTCCGGTAGGTGCAGGCAAATTCACGATTCTCAAGCGCCGTATCGTCGGCCATCACTCGGCATTGATTGGGATAAACGATGACGACCGTTCCGTTCGCTTCCTCCACGGGAAGATAACCCGTCAGGGGCTTTTTTTTCTTCGCAACCCGACCCGAGCCGTGGCTTCCCCGCTCTTTTTCGGAATCGAGATAATCGTTATCGTCACCACGGTACTTCGGAGGCATCTGGGCCCGAAACTAGCTTAACGCCGCTTAAAACGCAAAAACCGGGCGCCTACCACCGATGGTAAGCCGGGTGCCCGGGCTTAACGGCGACAAACGTGCCCCGACAGGTCGCACAAACCTTTCCGCCCGCTTCGAGTGTCGCCTCGATCACGGCGCGATCTTCTTTCGATTCGACGACTTTGGCGCGGAGATAGACAGGCCCCGCCGTGGGAGTCGGACGCTTTAAGGTCACGTGGAAGTCCGCGGTCACCGTACAAGGAGGACTCTCAAGCCCGGCTGCGCGCATGAGGTGGTAAGCCGCCGTCCAGTTCGAGTGGCAGTCGAGCAGGGCGCCGATAATCCCTCCATTAAGCATGCCCGGGAAGGCTTCGTGATGGGGGGCGGGACTCCAAATCGCCCGAACTTCAAGCCCGCCGTCCGATTCCATGGGCACACTTTTGATCCGAAGACCCTGGCTGTTCGCCGGGCCGCATCCAAAGCAAGCACTTGCCGGCGCATATCGATCTTGTAGCCCTTGCACTTCTTCGAGTTGAAACGGTTCCATTCCGATCCTCCGTCTCCTATATTCGGTCGTATGGCGTATTCTCACAAGCAGATCGAGTCGAAGTGGCAGAAAACCTGGGACGAAAAACAGACGTTCAAAGCCGAACTCGACGTTAAAAAACCCAAATACTACGTCCTCGATATGTTTCCCTACCCTTCCGGTTCGGGTCTCCACGTCGGCCACCCCGAGGGTTATACGGCGACCGATATCCTTGCGCGCTATAAGCGCACCCGCGGCTTCAACGTTTTACACCCGATGGGTTGGGACGCCTTCGGCCTTCCCGCCGAGCAGCACGCGATCCAAACCGGCACCCACCCGGCGATCACAACTCGGCAAGCGATCGAAACGTTTCGCCGCCAGCTCAAGACGCTGGGGTTTTCGTACGACTGGTCCCGCGAAATCTCGACCGCCGAACCTTCTTACTACCGCTGGACGCAGTGGATTTTTAAGCGCCTTTACGACCGCGGCCTGGCTTACCAAAAAGAAGTACCCGTAAATTGGTGTCCTGCCCTTAAGACCGTGCTCGCGAACGAAGAAGTGGTCGACGGAAAGTCCGAGCGCGGCGGCCACCCCGTCCACCGCGTTCCTATGAAGCAGTGGATGTTAAAGATCACCGATTATGCCGAGCGGCTTCTCAAAGACCTCGACGGACTCAACTGGCCTGAAGGCACCAAAGAACTCCAGCGCAACTGGATCGGTAAGAGCGAAGGCCTCCAGATGCGCTTTACCGTCGACGGCACGAACGAAGGGATCGAAATTTTTACCACGCGTCCGGACACGATTTTCGGAGCGACTTACTTAGTGTTGGCGCCGGAACATCCACTCGTCGATTCCATTACCGGCGCCGGAGAAAAAGACACGGTAAAAGCTTACGCGGAAACGGCTTCCCGAAAATCCGAGGTCTCGCGCCAGGAACAAACGAAAGAAAAGACGGGGGCATTCACCGGTGCTTACGCCGTAAATCCGTACACGAACGAAAAGATCCCCGTCTGGATCGCGGACTACGTGATGATGGGTTACGGAACGGGTGCGATCATGGCGGTCCCGGCCCACGACGAGCGGGACTACGAATTCGCGAAAACGTTCCACCTTCCCATTATCGAAGTCGTCGAGCCGACTGCCGGAGAAAAAACCGAAGCCTGTTTCTCGGGCGAGGGAAAATCGATCAACTCGGGTTTCATCACCGGACTTACGACGCGCGAGGCGAAACAAAAAGTGATCGACCGCGCGGAGTTCGAGAAGTTCGGAAAACGCACGACCAACTATAAACTTCGAGACTGGCTTTTTTCCCGCCAACGCTACTGGGGCGAACCCTTCCCGGTCGTGCACTTCGAAGACGGCGAAAAAAGAACGGTCGCGGACGACGAACTCCCGGTTTCGCTCCCAGAAGTTAAGTCGTACGAGCCGACCGGCACGGGCGAAAGCCCTCTCTCCGCGATCCGCGAATGGCTTTACACCACCGATCTAAAGACCGGAAAAAAACTTCGCCGCGAAACCGATACGATGCCCGGCTCCGCGGGCTCGAGCTGGTACTTTCTTCGCTACTGCGATCCGCACAACTCGGAAGCCCCGTGGTCGCCAGAAGCCGAAAAATACTGGATGCCGGTGGATCTTTATCTCGGCGGACCGGAGCACGCCGTCGGCCATCTTCTTTACGCTCGGTTCTGGACCAAGGTTCTTTTCGACGCCGGTCTCGTTACCCACTCCGAACCCTTCCAACGCCTGGTGCACCAGGGGATGATCCTAGGCGAAGACGGCGAGAAGATGTCGAAGTCTCGCGGGAACGTGATCAATCCCGACGACGTCGTGAACCAATACGGCGCGGATACTTTACGGATTTACGAAATGTTCATGGGGCCGCTCGACCAAGATAAACCTTGGTCAACCACGGCGATTTCGGGATCCTATCGATTTCTGCAACGGGCGTGGCGCGTGTTTATCGACGACGACAGCGATCGCTGCACGGCGACTGACGAAACGCCGACCGAAGACGATCTACGGATGGTCCACAAAACGATCCAAAAGGTCACCGACGACATCGAGGCGCTCCGATTTAATACGGCGATTTCCCAGATGATGGTGTTTGTGAATTATTTTACGAAAGAAACCCGCCGTCCGCGCGCGTGCCTCAAGCCGTTCGTGCAACTTCTCTGCCCGTTTGCTCCGCATATGGCGGAAGAACTTTGGGAGAAGCTCGGCGAAAAAGAAACGCTCGCCTACGCGGCTTGGCCGGCGTTCGATCCGAAGTACGTAAAAGAAGACACGGTCACGATCGCTATTCAGGTCTTGGGAAAAACGCGCGGCACGGTCGAAGTTCCGACCGGAGCGGATCAAGCTACGGTCGAAAAGGCCGCCCGCGTGATTTCGCAGGTCGCGACCCAGCTAGAAGGAAAGACCGTCCGGAAGACGATTTTCGTGCCGGGAAAAATTCTTAACTTCGTCGTTGGATAATATTTGGGAAGGGCTTGCGCTCGGTTCGCGCAGGCCCCTCGTCCGTTAAGTCGCCTGCAAATCTTTCCAGCATTTCTCAAAACGAGACCACATCGTATCGAGGTCCCCGATGTATCCAATGCTAAACCGGAGGAGGCCCTCGGACAGACCAATTTGCTTTTGTTCTTCAGCAGGGATTTCGCTTGAAGTGCTTTTCGCCGAACAGCTCATCAAGGTCCGCGAAAAACCAAGGGACACGGCGTAGAGGCCAAATTTCGCGTCCTGCAAACATGTCGCAAGGATTCTAGCGCGATCGGCCGTCCCGCAATCGACGGTAAGAATCCCGCCGGCTCCGTAGTTCGGGTGCGCGAACTCTTGGAAAAGCCCTGATTGGGGGTGCGAGGAGATCCCCGGATAAATCACCGGGATCTTCGCGCTTTCCATCCGCTTCGCGAGCTCCAAAGCCATACGGGCGTGGGCCTGCATGCGAATCGGAAGGTGGTCGAGCCGCAGATAGAGCTCGTGGGCTACACGTGGATCCATCACCGGGCCGGTCAGCATCACCGATCCGTGATTGACGTCGATTAGGCTCGCGACGAATTCCGCACTGCCCGCGATCACGCCGGCGATAAAATCGCTCGAACCCGAAATGTACTTCGTGCAGGAGTGGATCACCACGTCCGCGCCGAGTTCAAGCGGGCGCACCATCAAGGGCGCAAAGGTATTGTCGATCACAAGTCGGATCTTTCGTTTCTTGCAAATCGCGGCAAGCTTCCGGATATCCGTCACCGTCAAGAGTGGGTTACTCAGCGTCTCGGCGTAAACGACTCTTGTTTCCGACGTGATCGCGCTTTCAACCGCCGTGAGATCGGCAATCTCAACGAACGTGACGTCGATTCCGCGGGCCGGCAGGACGTTTTTAAAGAGGGCATAGGTTCCTCCGTAGACCGTTCGAGCGGAAACGAGATGCCCGCCACCGTTCGTCCCCTCGTTACGGAAGAGCTGGTCGATCGTACAGGCGATCGCCGCCATTCCGCTCGAAACTCCGACCGCCGCTTCTGCACCTTCCATCGCGGCGATTTTTTTCCCGAAAATATTCACGGTCGGATTGGAGTGCCGACTGTAGAGATAACATCCTTGGAGTTCGCCCTGGAAGGTTCTCTCCATATCGGAAGGGTTCATGAAGGTGGACGTAGCGGCGACGTCGATGACGGGCACCACGCCCCCTTCTTCGCCAAAATGCTGGACGTCCCTTAGATCTTGCTCTGGCGGCTGGCGGTGCTTCATCCTTCGACTCTAACGCGAAACCCCCGCGCCGGAAACCGGAACGGGGGCTTGATCCAAATTCAGAATTTGAAGAATTTAATTCGCGTAAGGATGAACTGGATTAATGGATCGGTGACACAAGCGGAATAAATTCCATCGATCCGACCACGCCGCCCGTCTTCGGTGCGGAAAGATCGTCCGGCTGCGCGTCACTTACGCGAGCCCGTGAATACTGGATCGCATCGCCTACCGACATTTGATTCGTCAGTTCGGCGGCTTCCATCGCGCGCGCGTAGTTAATCACTCCCGAAGACGCGACTTTTCCTTCCAACCACGATTTTACATCAACCGTACCGATCAAGATCTCTTTGATCTCGTCGGGACGAAGCGAAGAATTGTAGTTTTTAATCGCGGCCGCGACGCCGGCGACGTAAGGGGCGGCTTGGGAAGTTCCCGACATCAACCCGTGATCGTCGCCCGGATAGAGCGACATAATCCCAACGCCTGGCGCGGCGACATCGACGCGTTTTCCGAAATTCGAAAACACCGCGAGTTCCCGGTTCCGGACCGTAGCGGCCACGGTGATCGAATTTTCTGCCTGGATATTCGCGGGACTGACGGGAAAGAGATCATTGTTCGTTCCATCGTTACCGGCGGCGAAGACGAAGAGAGTGTCGGGCGCGGCGGCGACCATACCCTGGCTGCCGATCAAAACCTGTTGGAGGAAATCACGCGCGAGCTCCTCGATTTTCGCAGGATTGCGCTCCTCTTTCTTGATCACGAGATTGTAAAGTGTTTCCACGATCGTTTTCGCTTGAGCATACCCCGTCCCGAAGGAACCATTGGCGATGTCAGCCCCCCGCACACGAACGTAATCTCCGATTTGCGGAAAAATCTTCGTTTGCATCTTAGCAAGGAAATGCAGACCCAGGCCCAACAGCAACTCTCGTAAACTCGTAGGCATCGCTTTGTCGCCGACTTTGACGATCGTGCGGAACGCGGTGCTTTCCGCGAAGAGTTTCGAGAACGGAAGCTTCACCTCCGTCGGAATAATCTTGATCGCGAAAGGCCGATTCTCGGGAATAATTTTCGTAGAATGGCCGGCGGCGATCCCAGCCACGTGGGTTCCATGCGCAAAATTTCCGAAAACTTGAAGCTCTTTGATGAATGCTTCGTCGTCGCGCTTGGCCTTCATCCACTCGATATCTTCGGGAGTCGCCGTCTTTTCGAGCGACCGCACTTGAATCTCAAAAAACCTCTTGATCTCCGGCATAAGAGGCCGCAAACGCTCGACGTATTGATAGTCGATCACTTCACCGTTGCCGTCGGAAAAATTCCAACCCGCGCGATCGCCCTCATATCCGTTTGCGTCGCGATCGCTTTTTCCGGAAGATTCTTCCTCGTTCAACGCGTATTGATCGACCAAGTCACGGTGCTTGAAATCCGTTCCGGAATCGATAATGGCGATCGTCGATGCCGAAGCGGACGCAGTGGTCGCCAGCACGATTAATAGAACAAAGCGTTGAATCATAAACTTTCCCCCGTTTGAAGAGCTCCATGCTCTTCGTATTGGATTTCCTAGATTAGAGATAAGAGAACGCCCTCGCCGCTTCGTCAAGCCGCATCACGCCATAGAATTGACAGATTAAACTGCACGCACTCTATTTATGAAAGTCGACCACGGCCATCCCGCCGCGCTCGTCGCGGACGACTGCGATAAAACTCGTCCAAGCCGGAAGAGGAGCCGCGGGCGTATAGCGATTTTCCGTCGCCGGTTCCGTGCGGGAGAAGCGGATTTCCCCGGTGGACACAAGCCAGGTAATCAAAAGCTCTTCCGATCGATTCTCGCTCGATCCGTCTGCGAGTCGACGATTGTAGCTCTCAACGCTCGTCGGAGCGACTTGGGCGCGCATGGGAAATCGGTCCGTGGTGAGAACGTAGGAAGCAGGCGCGACTCCATCAAACAAAAGCGCCGGCGCGCTCCACGTCGGATTCTGATTTTTGGTCGCCTTCGTTGAAACGACCAGTCGCTTAAAAGCCGTTACCGTCTCAGTCGGGGATGCGACCATCCGAAGGACGATCAAATATCCGACCCCGTTTTCCTGATCGGAGAGCGGCCTCGCCGAGCCGGTGCGAGGATCGACAAACACGACGGCCGCTGACGGAATCGAAATCGCCGGAGTCGTGAGGGTGCCGTAATAATTCGTCGCCGCGGACCCTGGCACGACCGTCGCTCCGGAAACGATGGTTTGCATCGTAGGGTTGCCCTCGCAATTCGGCGTAGCGCCGATTCCCACTCCGGGATCAACACAGGCTTCGATTGAATAAGTGAGCGTCCGACCTCCGCCTTTAGGATCGACGAGATGGAAAACGACCGATGCCGAATCGCCCGCGGAAAACTCGGCCGCCGCTCCGCCCGTATGGGCCGCAATCACCCGCATTCGGTCGAGCAAAAAATAGTCAGGAAGTTCGTCGTCGCCGCATCCAGCGACGCCCAAACCCAGCGCGAGAATACAAAACCGTTTCAAGCCGCGCATCAGAACTCTCCTTTCAAGCCGATGGAAGGAATAATCGGCAAACCCGTCACATCGGTTCGTTTCGAAAAGTCGTAGGCGTAATTCACACTCTCGACGTTCTTTCGGTTCGTCACGTTTTGGATATCCAAGTAAGCCGTTAAGACCATTCGCTCGTAAACCCATTTCTTATCCAAGCGTAAATCAAGTTGGTAAAAGGAATTTACGCGTTCGCTAAAGAACGGCCCCCGTACCGGTACGTACGCATCGTTGTCCGCGTCAAATACGGAGCCGACCACCGGAGTGATCGGATTTCCGGTGACGAAACGGAAACGACCGGAGACCCGCCAATTTCGGGTTAGATCGCGGGCGGCGATCAGGTTCGCATTGTGGGTTTGATCGTACTCGGTGGAGGCCCACGGAGTTCCCGGCTGCCGACGCAAGCTTCTGGAAACCGTGTAGGAAAGCCAACCCTGCCAAGGATTCGCCTCGAACCGAAGTAAGGCTTCCACGCCGAAGGCGCGCCCTTTGCCTGCATTGTTATAATACTCCGGAGATGCCGTTCCGCCGCGAGTAACGATCGCGGTCGACGGGAGAACGAGGTTTGAAAAACTTCGGGCGAACGGTCCGCCCTGGAGAATCCAACCCCGCGAGGATCCCCGGCGAAAGTCTTCTTCGTGGGCTAAAGCGATGTGCACGGCACGGGGAGACTGGAGATCCGGATTTCCCACGTCAGCCGAGGTTTCTTGCTCGCTCGGCGGCTGATAATAAAGACCCGAAGCAATCCGAGTAGATCGATACGGCGACCAAGAACGCTTTAGGGAAACGCGAGGAGCGAAATGCGGATCTTTTACCTGGGTAAAGTAATCAAATCGAACTCCCGGTCGAAGCGTCCACTTCGAACCGAGTCGTAGATCGTTGTTCCAATAGGCGCCGAGCGTATGACTTGGCACGCGCACATCGACCCGTTGGGTTTCTCCCGTAGAAACGGGATTGGCGACCGCCCCGGACTCAAAATAATTCGGAAGATTCAAAGAGACATGGGCCCAGGCAAACCGGTTATCCAAGCCAAGGTAACTCGTCCATGACTCCGAGATTTTTTTCTCGAGTTCGAACCTTTGGGTAATGTTTCGGCTTTCAAGACGGAAAAACCGATCCGAAAGAACGAACTTAACCCAATCTCTGCCGACTCCCAAAGACCAGCGACTGGTCGTGCGTTCGCTATGCCGATGGGTCCACTGGGGGATCACGCGGGCGAACGCAATCTTGGTCTGGAAATCCCCACGAATCAGGGGATCGTTCTCCGGCGGTTCCTTGAAAACAAATTCTAGGGTGTCCTGGGAAAGCAGAAGATCCAACTTGAAATCGTCTCGTTCGGAAAACGGTTGATCGTAAACCAAAGTAAAGTCTTGAAACGCGGGCGCGGCGACGAGGCTTACGCTATCGTCTTCCTCTTCTTCCATGACCGCTTTCAGCACGTTGCCGATATAGCTTCGCCGAAGTCCTAAAATCAGAGCGCCCTTTTCTCCCACCGGCGTTTCGATCGCCGCTCCCGCATTGATCAAATCGGCATAGACAAAACCCTTCAACCTCGTGCGCTCCGGTTTCTTCGTCCAGACTCCGACGAGTCCTCCCATCGCACGCCCGAATTCGACGCCGTAGCCGGCAGAAAGATAATCCACCCGGTCCAGCGATTCGGGAAGCACGACGGAGGAAAAGCCTCCGAAGTGGAAGATAATGGGAACTTCGTGTCCATCGACGGTGTAGCGGGTATCTTCGGGCGCGGAGCCCTGGATAATCACTTCCGAACTAAAGCCCGAAGCGCGGGAGACGCCAGGAAGGTTCTGGACAGCCCGGATCGGATCGTTATTCGAACCGGGAAGTTTCGTTGCGGCCGAAGCTTTCAAACTCCGCGTAGAGTCGTCCCGCTTCTGTTCTTTTCCGTAAACGGTGGTTTCGTAAACTTGATAGGAAACGCGTTCCAGGTAGAACGTCCGCGCGGGCGAAGCGGCGTCGGCCGATTGAAAATCCGGCTGATCCAATCGTTCGTATCCGGTCAAATTAATCACGACACGGAAGGCCCCTTCCGCCACTTGTTCCGTGCGAAAACGTCCCTGAGCATCGGTCGTGGCCTTTGCTTTCGAGGGTAAAAAATAAAGATTCGCTTCGGGAATCGGCCGCTTGGTTCCCTTCTCCAAAAGGACGCCTTCGATCACAACGGGACGGAAATCGGCGGCGGCCGCAGGCGAAAAAGGAATTCCGCCGCTGAGTCCGAACGCAAGAATCGTCCAACCGAATTTGAAACGCGAACTCGCCATCATCATCTCTCCAACACAAATTGGTAAGCGTAGCGGATGCGAACCGCTACCGCCTGGTCTTGCACCCGCGCGGGTTTAAACCGAAAGTTCTTTACGGCATTGAGGGCCGCCTCGTTCAGCCCGTATCCGGGGCCCTGGATCAAGGTCGCCTCGCGGACCGCCCCTCGGGAATCGACGAGAAGATCCATCACGACTCGGCCCTGAACCGACGCCTTTTGGGCTTCCGGCGGATAAGGAATTCGAAACTCCGTTTCCAGCACCGGCATTGCCGAAACCAAGTATTCCTCGACCGGGATCGGAATCGAGTCGGCATCGTCATCCCTCAATTTCTCGTCGTCTGGCGTCTTTGCCACCGTATTTCCCCCTTTCACCGAAACTCCCGACGCCGCCGAATCATCGCGAATCGTATTGCGAGAGGCGCCGAAAACCGCGCGTTTCTCCGGAGCAACGGGCTTCGGCGGAGGAGGCTTCATCAGCGATATTGGGGCTTGGGTGGCGACCTTGGGAACTTCGTAGACTTCAAAATCGACGGTCGAATCCGTTTTCCAGTCAAACAGGCTTAGCCCGATCAAAAGGACCGCCCCCAAGTGGATGCCAAGCGAAACACCCCAAGGTTTTTTCCAAAGTGGAAGTGCGCGCTCGTTTACTGCGCCCGGAATTGAGGCGGCGCCCATTTGCTTTACTCCGTCCCAGCTTCCGCCGCGTCGGTAGGTTTTTCGATTTGGAGCGCGAAACGGTTCATCCCCGCGCGCTTCACTAAATCGATCGCCCGCACCACGTCGGCGTGGCGTGCTTCGCCGTCGGCGGCAATGATGGCTTGAGCTTCCGGATTTTTTTCCAGAGCGGCGCGAACGGAATCGCGAAGCGCCTCTTCCGTCGCCATCGTTCCGTTCAAGAGAATTTGTCCTTGGCGGGTCACCGCAATACCTAAGGTTTCCAAAGCAGCGCCGTCCGCTTGCGCGGCCTTGGGTAGCTTGATCCCCAGAGTGTCTTTCACCATCGCGGGAGCGGTCACGATAAAAATCACGAGTAAGACGAGTACGACGTCCACAAACGGCGTAACATTAATATCCGAGATCAGCCCTTCGTCGCTTTCCGCCGAGGGGAGGTTGGCGGCCATTAACGGGAGCCTCCCAGGACGAATCGCGAAAGGTAAAGATCCCGCAAGGACTCGCTCTCACTAACCGCGGACCGGATTTTTTGCGAAAAAACGTTGTAGGCGACGACAGCGGGAATCGCGACGAAAAGACCAACCGCAGTTGCGATTAGAGCTTCGGCCAAGGAAAAAATCACTTGGTTCATACCGGTATTGGAGGTCGCTAAAACGCCGAACGATTGGATGATCCCGAGCACGGTTCCAAAGAGCCCGATGAACGGGGCATTCGATCCTAGAGTCGCCAGCACCGAAAGCCCCTTTGATAAATCAGCTCGCTGTTCGCTGAGAAACGACTTTTGCGCATAGGCAATCGCCTCTGCGTTCTGGGGAGCATCGATCACCTCGCGCATCGAGCGCGCGGACAACGACGTCCCCGCTTCCGCCCATTTCTTAAGCCCGGCGGCGTCTAAGTTCCGAATGAATGCTCTTGCTTGGTTGGCTTCTTCCCCGCCCGCGACGGCGCGTAATTTGCGGCGACGATCAATCAAGATCGAGACTGACCAAACGGAAAGTAAAACGAGAATAAAAACGACGAACTTTGTCGCCCAACCGATGATGAGGATCCACGTAGGAGATGTCGCCATAATCCTC
Organism: uncultured Bacteriovoracaceae bacterium; assembly: GCA_964485835.1. Taxonomy (GTDB): domain Bacteria; phylum Bdellovibrionota; class UBA1018; order UBA1018; family UBA1018; genus JACMQW01. Next base: position 2,233 of record CAZAKW010000030.1, on the reverse strand, counting down.
AGCGCTAGCTAAGAAGTGCGAAAACTTCCAGGGGAGTTCTTGGTGTAACCGTTTTTTAACGGTCGCTTAAACAAACTCGACCCGAATCCGTGCGCCTGCGTCATTAGGAAAACATTGGCAGGCGAGGCGAAATCCAAGTTTTAACTCGGCGGAGGTCAGATGCTCTCGTTCGGCATCGGTAATCGGAGAAAGGGAATTCTCTAAGCTATTCGAAAGAATTCTAATTCGGTCGCCTCCGCACCTTCCGTGCCCTCCGCATCGCGAACCGATTTCAAGATCGATGGACTGGGCGTGGGCCAACAAATTTAAATTCGGTTCGACGAAATCGACGAACGAGGGAACCGCAGGAATCGAACCCTCCGCCGTCGAAACGTTTTTCCGGATAAATTCGATTCCGGATTTCACGGCGAAGGAAAAAGAAGCTCATTCCGAAACCGTCCGTCGATTTCTGCGGAAATTTTACCGGGATTTTTTTCAAGTTCCGTGGCGACCAGCTCACGGAAAATCCCCAAATCCTTTTCTCGAGGCGCTTCTTTAAAAGCGAGAAAGCCCGAACCGCCCGCCTCCAAAAAATCAAGCGTGGCGACCCGAAGCGTACGTTCCGAGATTTTTACGCTGGCCGGGTCGCGCGCGTCGTAAAGCATCTCGCCATCCAAATGCTCGATCGTGACGACCCGGGCGCTTGGATCGAGACCGTCGGCCGACTGGGAACAGTCGCCGCGCCGATAGACTACTTTGACTCCAGACCCTAAGACCGCACCGTATTTTCCACAGGACTGGGCCGAGCGTTCGAAGATTTTTGCCAAAGTCGAAACCTTCACCGGCCCCAGGACCACCGCCCGGTTATTGAAAGGCGAGATTTGGTAAAGTTTCTCGTAAAGCAACTCTCCGGCGGGAAGGTCGGTTCGGATCCCACCCGTATTTAAGAGGGCCACGTCCGTCCCGGCGGCGCTGCGAAAGGCGTCGCTTAAAAAGTTCAGAAGCGCGCTCTCGTTATCCCGTTCCCGTTTTAAAGGGAGGTCCGCGGAGCCCAATCGACGCCGGGACATCGGGGCGACTTCCGATTCGCCCAATGCGATGCGATCCAAAGCGGATTGCGAATCCGCGACGGTTTCGCATTCGTGCGCCGCACGCGCGCCTTTGATTTCGTGCCGAAGAAACGCGCCTGCGGCGGTTCGCGTTTTTTCGCGCAGAACTTTCTTAGACTTCCGATCCACGACCAAATCGATCCGGCCGAAGCGTTCGCCGTTTGCTCCCGATTGGATCGCGAACACACCGTTTCGTTCGACTTCGTTCACCATATGGGTGTGGCCGCCGATGATCGCGTCGACGGCGTCGGGACGCCAGGCTTGAAGGGTTTCAAGCAAACGGGTCAAGTTCACATCCTGATTGATGTCGCCGTCGTGGATGGTGATGACGAAAAGATCGGCCTGTCCTTCCAATTCTTCTCGGATCGCCCGGTATTCGATCGCCGCATCCCGGAAGCAAAGGTCGCTCACGTTCGCCGCAGTCGTCGAGGAAGCCGTATAAGGATTATCCAAACCGACGATTGCGACCCGCACTCCGGCGACCGTCTTGATCACGTAAGGCTTTAAAAACTCGGGACGCTTCGCCCGCGACCAATCCAGCGGATCGGGCGAATCGCATTTCGCCGATGCGACTTCGGTGGCGTCTCCCTCGATCGTCCGTAGCGAGTCTTTGTAGTACGTGTTCGCAGAAAGAAGGGGAAACCTCGCCATGGCCGCGAGCTTCTTAATCACTCCACGCGGATCTCCGTCCGGTGCCTCGGGTCCTGCCTGATCGACGAGCCAGCCTTCCGGGCCGAAATCGTAGTCGTGATTACCGGGAACGGCAGCGTCGTAACCGACCTCGTTCATCAGCGAAAAAAAGAGCTCTCCCTCGGAGAAATTGGAAAGCAGCGTACCCTGGAATTGGTCCCCTCCGTCGAGAACCACTAGACCGGCTCGTTCTCCGTAACGTTTCGCCAAACCTTCGCGAACCGCGCGAACCGTTCCCGCCCAAAAGGCCATCCCGCCGACGGTCGGCGCTTCGTCCTTTAAAGAGATCGCCTTGGGTTGAATCGCGCCGTGCATGTCGTTGGTGCCCAGAATTGTGATCAGACTCTCGTTTTCGGCGAGAGCGACGCCGGGGGCTTGGCAGCTTGGATTCTCTCGGGCCGGGGAGAGGCATCCCATAAGCAATAGAGAGAGAAAGGAGGCGAGGAAGATCGGAG